>JAQUZO010000019.1:0-8735 GCA_028691285.1 Anaerovibrio sp.
CTCGGCCTTTGGTACCAGAGCCATGCAGCTCCGATACTTCATTCGGTATTAGCATCCCTTTCGGAATGTTGTCCCCATCTAAAGGGCAGGTTGCCTACGCGTTACTCACCCGTTTGCCACTCGATTCTATCTTCAACACTGAACCACTAAACCATTTAGTAACTCAGTGTTGAAGATATCCTCTCGTTCGACTTGCATGTGTTAAGCACGCCGCCAGCGTTCGTCCTGAGCCAGGATCAAACTCTCCAATAAATTTATTGAAGAACCGATTGGCTCTCGTTATTTGAATTATTCTTGTTTAAAGAATTTCAGATTTATTCGCACAAATCTTATTTAAATTTTAGCAACATTCTAAATGTTGCTCCAACATCTGGCTTGAAATCATGTGTGCATGATTTCCTTATTGCATTGTTTAGTTTTCAAGGAACACTGCCTTCCCATCAGGAATTGTTTTGAAGTTCTCTGTGTGAGTCAGCTTTTATATAATACCTCTTTTTCATCCTCTTGTCAAGAACTTTTCTGAAGTATTTTTTAACCCTTGCTGCCTGAGCACCCTCATGTTTTCCGCATTTGGTGTATCTCAGCGACAACGATATTTATATTACTATAAAACCAATAACCTGTCAACACTTTTTGTAAAAAACTCACTGACAGGCTTTAATTCTTCTCCTGCGCTAAGGCAAGATCATACCTCAGTGCCATATTCTTGCCATGTTTTTTAGCCCTGTACAACGCTTTGTCAGCAAAATCTGCCAGTACAGAGATATTATCGCCAAAATCTGGATACAGAACATATCCCAGAGAAACAGTCACCGCGATCATTGGACACTCTGCATGACACTTGTCTCCCACATAACTGACAAAGCTCTCCATCATCTGTCCTACCAGGCTCTTGTCTGCATGCAGGCACATCATAATAAATTCATCCCCGCCGATGCGTCCCAGGACTGCATCATTGCCGAAATAGCTCCGCATGGCATCTGCCACACAAATCAGCATACTGTCACCGGCAGCATGGCCAAGCGTATCATTGACGCTCTTGAAATTGTCCAAATCCATATAGACAACCGCAGTCGGAACCTCAGGATTCTTTTGGATATACTCCTCCATCAGCTCAATAGAATACCCGCGATTGTACAGGCCGGTCAGAGCATCAGTAGCTGCCATCCGCTCCAGCATAAGCTCACGCTGCTTACTGGCATCGATATCATAAATAAGCGCATACATCCATTTGTCAGAAAACTCATCCAGTGTGAAAATATTGATATTGACCTTGAACCAGTGATTATGTCCATTATACTTACGCTGATACTCCAGAGAAAAGTTTTCATCCTCCGGCAGCGAGCGCAGAACCTCCAGATTGAAAAAATCCAAAAACTGCTTTCTGTCCTTCTCCACCACTCTGGTGACAGCAAGCTCCCGCATGGACTGGTCATAAAACGGTGAAAAGACCCGAGTCTCCTCCATCCATTTTTCCAGGCTGTTGTCTGCCACGCAGAAATTTTTATCCAGATTCACCGTAATATCATAAATCGATCCCTTGACCATGGAATCCAGCAGATAATTATTGTGCTGCTGCTGCTGATCTCTGTCCTTTTCCTCGGTGATATTTCTCCAAATTCCCATGGCATATTGCGGTATGCCCTTTTCATTGCGTATAACCTCAGCCGTAAAGGATACCCATACCAGCCGTTCATCTTCCGTGGTAAATGCCATCTCCACCGAGCTGTCTCCCATGCTCTTTTTGGACAGCAACTTGCGGATAAATTCCATAAAAGCATCCCGGTAGCTGCCGCCAAAATTCAGTTTTTTGATAAAGCCCTGGGGAAAATCCTCAAAAAACACGGTTTTTTCATCCATAAAAGAGAGTCCTGAAAGCTCTCCCGGGGAAATACTGCTGTTGATGAAGGTGGCTGTTCCCAGGCTCATATCCCAGTACCAGCAGTTTGCTCCGCTCTGCTTCAAGGCACAGGAAAACAATTTCTCCATAATCTGTTCCTGCTTGTTGTATTCCAGCCGTACAACATATTTTGCTTCCTCAGCGGATGCCTCTACGCAAAAAACATGCGCCTTGCAGTGCAGAACGACCCCGCCTCGGGTCTTAAAGCTGCTGTTTGCAGCGCAGCCGGTCCACAGCTTTTCCTTTGCTTTGTCCAAAACAGCAATGAAGCTCTCTCTGGTGTCCACCGGCATAATATGCTCAATATACATTCCCTGCGCCCATATATAATCATTCCAACCCAAAAACTTTTTAAAAACAGTATTCGCTCCTGCAATGATGATATATCCGTCCTTCGCTACAAAATAAGCACAAGGTCCCAATATTGTATCAATTCCAGCTTCTGAATTTATCTGGTTTTGCGTCAGCCACGAAATAATCGCTTTCTCCATGTCAATTCCCTGCCATTACTCAAAATCCGCTTTACATCTCATACATAAGTCCCAAACGATTCTCTATATGCTTATCATTTTATCATAAACAACATACTAAATGCTATAATATTTACAAAATTTATATTTTTCAATAAGTATATTTACCTAAAAAAAGCAGCGATTCCCCCAGGCCAAGTCATAACCCGCCCGGCCTGGGAAAATCGCTGACAAAATACTCTATCAGTAAATCCTACAAATCAATCATGGGAAATCGCTTTTCTTACAACATCATAATCAGCATCGTTGGAGCCGACAAAGCCATTTATATGTGCTCCTTCCATTGCCCTGCCGCAGGCAGCATTGCCCTCCTGCACAGCCTCAAAGGCATCAACCAGCGCCCTGGCAACATCCTGGTTCACAGTACGGCCTGCTGCAATAACATCCTTTGGAATCGGATCGGTCCTAAAGATAATATCCAGATTGGACGCAGCCTTGGCTCCTGCTTCGTCAAAGGCCTCGGAATAGGTAGCACCCGCCTGGATCTCTCCGCTGATGACAGCCTCAATGACCTTGTTGTGGCTGCCCAGGAAGCTGGTCCTGCTGAAGAAGGTCTCCGGATTTTTGCCGTTTTCCAGCAAAGCCGCCCTTGGATAGACATAGCCGGAGGCAGACTTCTTGTCGACAAAGGCGAAGCTCTTGCCCGCCAGATCATCCAGTGACTTGATGCCGCTGCCCTTCTTGGCAACTATATATCCCACATAGGAGGTTGCATTATTGACCTTAGGCGTAACCAAAGGAGTCAAGTCAACTTCATTCTTTGCAGATACATAAGCAGCAGGAGAGAACCAGCCGATATCCGCCATGCCCTTTTTCAGGGCCATACCCAAAGCATTATAATCGTTCACAATGATTGTACGAGCTTTATAGCCAATCTTTTTGGCAACCTCTGTCAAAACCGGAATATAGGTTTCACGAATCTTATCCGGTGAAGTGAACGGATTGACCGCAAAAATCAGCTCATTAGGCTTCTTGAACACTACCGCAGCCTCCTGCAGCTTTTCTGCTATATCCAGCAGGGAGTTGGCATACTCATGAAGGCTGACCATATTGTGAGTCTGGTGCCCGACACTGTCATTGGTTTCCCTGGTATGTCCTGCAATATCCACCGTAGCCTGGCCGATGCTCTCAATAACCGTCGACATTTCCTCAGTGGTATCACGCTGCTTGCTGGACATGCTGCTGAGATTCTCAACCACATCCTCAATGGTGTGAATATTTGCCACCATATCAGTCATGGCCTCGGCAGACTCATCTGCCATCGTTTCTACTGACTGCAGACGGTTGCTGCCCTCATGCATGCTCTTGGTGACACCGGCAGTAGTATTGGTAATCTCATTGACGATTTCTTCTATTTCCTTGGTGGTTTCTTCACTTTCTGCTGCCAGCTTGCGCACTTCCTCCGCTACAACAGCAAAGCCCTTGCCGTGCTCACCGGCACGGGCAGCCTCAATCGCTGCATTCAGAGCCAGAAGGTTGGTCTGGCTGGCAATGCCGCGAATCTTTTCCACAAAGTTGCCGATTTTTTCTGAAGCGTTGTTGAGTCCGCCAATATCATCCACGGCAAGCTGAACCACCGTACCGACATTTTTGATGGCCCGGCTGACCTCACTGATTTCCTTCTGATAGCCCTCGACGAGAGAAACGGAGGAACGGCACTGCTCCAGAGAGGAGTTTGCCGCTTCTGAAATCTCACTTGCCACAGTAGCTATTTCCATAACACCGGCAGAGGCCTCCTCCAGGCTGCTGGCATTGCTCTCTGACTGGGAGCTGATGCTGTTGGAGAGCTTCCTCAGCTTCTCCAGCGCCACCTGAAAGGTATTGATGCCCCATACCAGCTGCTGGGAAGCAAATGCCATCTGCTCAGACAAGCCCAAAAAGTCAACATTGGAGGCATTGGGAGCTGCCGATGCCTGAACAGGCGCCGAAGCAGCAGGCTCTGCCTGGACAGGCTTTTTCAGCACAGGCTTCATAGTGGGGACTGCCTCATCTTCTGCCAAGACTTTGGTGATGCCGATTCCCCCCAGGACGGCTGCTACCGCCACTGCCAACAGTGCCGCTCCCAAAATCCCTATACTGGAAGCAGCCAACGCACCCACAATGCAGCCAATAGCTGTACAAAGCACATGGCATAAAATCAATTTCTCTTTCATTCGATACCCCCGCCTTTTTATATAACTTGCATAACGACATAAATAACAAGGCCAATCGCAGCCCCCACTATCGAGCCATTCATCCTGATCCACAGTAAATCCGGCTCTGCCTTGTCGTAAACCAAACGGTTTATCTGCTCATCAGTCATCGTTCCAAGCACATCTCCGGCAATATTGCCCAGCAGCTCCTGCGCCTGGAGGACGCCACGCGCCGCAAACTGATAAATCAAGCCGTTGAATTCCTGCTGCAGCACAGCACTGCCGGACAGAAAGCTCTCAGCCGCCTGTATCAGCTCCCCCCAAATACACTGCAGCTGCAACGCCACGCTCTCTGCCTGAACAGCCTCTGACTGACTTACATACTCACGAAAATCTAATGTCGCTAACCTATTCAACAAGGTGTTATTCAATTCCTGCTTTATGATAATATTTTTTTCATAAAATATCAATATTTTTTCCAGTGCAGCATTGAGCTGCTCGTATTCAGCAGTTCCCTCCTGCTGCGCAGCCTCCAGGAGCATAACCAGCCGCTTTTGAATCAGTCCGGCCGCCTCCTCCAGATTTATCAGATTCACGGACTGGGCAAAGCCTGCCAGCATCATCGCCATGGACCCCTTGAGCTTTGAGTCGGCATAGCTTTCCAGCTGTGCCTGAATCCTTGCTTTGCATGCCGGCTGCCCTGCCATCTCCTGCAGTGCCCTCAAGCCCTGCAAAAGCAAAGGTCTCAAGCCTGCGGCGGTGAGCTGCAGCCCTGCAGGATATCGAAGCTGCCCGGACGGCAGTCCTGACTGTGACCTCAGCCAGTCGGCAGACCTGGTGCCCAGCCATTTTGCAGCCTTTTGCCGATGCTCTCTGTCTGACAGCCACCCTGCCAGCAAAGCGGCAAAGTCTATGTCCTTGATTTTGTTTATCAAAGCCTTCTTGCCGAAGAATTCTTTTTGCAGCATGGTGCCTGTAGCCTCAATGAAGGCCTGGCGGCGCCTCGGCAAAATAGCTGTATGCCACGGGAAGCCCAGCGGTTTTTCAAAAAGAGCCGTCACTGCAAACCAGTCGGCAATTCCCCCGACCAGTGCCGCCTCGGCACAGAACAAAAGACCTGCCGCCCAGACATTATCCCTGTATTCGATATTCAGGCACAGCGCAAAAAGGAAGATGGCCCCTGCTGCCACCAGCGTTTTATCTGCCTTGTTCCAATTTGTCCACATCATGGCGTCAACACCTGCCCTGCTATATGTACAATGGCATAAAGCCCCATGCCCACCAATGCTCCCACTACAGAGCCGTTGATGCGGATCATCTGCAGGTCATCTGCCACCTTTTCCTCCGTGAAGCGTACCAGCTCTGCATCAGACAAGCTGCCCAGGCGTTCCTCAATCATGCCGGAAATGACACCATGATGCCTGCGCAGCTCTGTCTCCAGCCACAGCTTCAGCCCGATGTCTGCCTTCTGCTGCCATTCCTCATTGGTCAGAAAGCCTGTCATTGCTTCTCCCAGCCATGTTTTCAGCTGCTGCACAAAAACACCCTGCTCCAGCCACTGTCTGAGAGCAGCGTCAAGCAAGCCGGCAACTCTTTCCTGGGTACACTCCCTTGCCAGGATGTCTGCCAGGCCTGCCCGGACGGAAGCACTAGCTGCCAGCTCCTGCAGCCTTTCTCCCAGCCACTCAGCTGCCGCTGCCTCCGCTGCCGGGTTCTCTGACACCTCTGCCAGCCATTTTTCCCCCTTTTTCCAAAGGGCATCTGCAGCTTTTTCTCCGGAAATGCCCAGCATTCCCATAACAAACGCCCTGCTGCCGGCTGCCTGAGCGTATTCCTGCAAAACAGCGTCAATATGCCGGCTCAAAAGCTGCTTCAATTCCTGATTCCGCAGCAGCTCCTCCGCTCCTGCCGACAGGATGTGCAGCAGCTGCCGTGATGAACCTTCCTCGGAGAAGCCCCGCAGCATATCTGCCGCTGCTTTCTCAAAGACCTCCCTGCCAAGCAGCTGATGCACGGCAGGCGCCAGCAAGGCTGACACCCTCTCAGGCTCAAGCTCCTCTGCCAGAACAGCACCTATTGTCTCAGCATAAGGCAGGACCTTTTCCTGCCCATGTCTCTGGATAAATTCCCGCAGCAGCCTGGATAAATCCTGCTGCCGGACAAATTTCATGATATTGTCTGTCCCCAGCAAATCATTGGCTGCAAAATCTACCACCGCCTGCATGATACGCTGGCGGTTGCGGACGATGATTTCTGTCCGGTAGGAAATCCCCAACGGCTTTCTGAACAGGGCCGTTACTGCAAACCAGTCAGCCAGCCCGCCAATAGTAGCCGCCAGAAAGCCATTATGCAGCATCCCGCCCGGAAAGCCCGTCTGTGCTATGCCAACTGTGCCTGCCGCTCCGGCGATGCTGACCGCCAAAGCCGCAGCAGCCTTAAATTTTTTCTTCATATATCAACAAATCACGCTTTCTTCTGTCCATTTTTGTGCAGACCGGGATTTTTTTCCTTGGCTACAGACAGCATCAGCTTGATGCGGTTCAGCTGATTTACCTCACTTGCACCGGCGTCGCAGTCAATGGCAAGAATATTGGCATCCTTGTAATGTTTGCGCAGGCTGTGGATGACACCCTTGCCGGTAATATGGTTCGGCAGGCAGCCAAAAGGCTGCAGGCAGACCACATTAGGCACGCCGTGCCGGATCAGCTTGACCATTTCACCTGTCAGGAACCAGCCCTCACCGGCCATATTGCCCAGGGATACATGTTCCTTCGCCAGGCGTGCTATCTCACTGATTGTATGAGGCGGCATATAGCGCCTGCTGTGCTTCATCGCTCTGCGCACCGGACGGCGGTAAAATTCCATCAGATGAATGAACATCTGAGAAAGCAGCTTGCTCTTGAGCGTTCCGTCCAAAAGCTCCCGCTTCACCACCGCATCGTAGGCAGAATACATAAAGAAGTCCACAAAATCAGGCATTACAACCTCTGCCCCTTCCTCCTGCAGTACCTTCTCGATGTGATTGTTGGCTACAGGGTGGTATTTGGCAAGGATCTCTCCCACAATGCCCACCTTTGGCTTCCACATATTCTCGTCGATAGCGACTGCCTCAAAATCACGGACAATCTCCTGGATATTCTGCGAAAACCGTTTGTAGCTGGTCTTTTCTCTGGACAGCTCCTCCCGGCAGCGTGCCATCCAGATCTCATAGAGCTTCTGGGTCTCACCCCTGTTGATTTCATACGGCAGGGTACGGTTCCTGACATTCATCAGGACATCACCGTAGACCGCTGCCTTGATAGCCTCTATCAGGCTTTCCCGGGTGAAACTGAAGGCATCCGTCTCCAGTCCCCAGCAGGCAAAAACCGGTACCTGAGGATAGCCTGCATCCTTCAGTGCCATGCGCAGTACATTCATATAATTGGTAGCACGGCAGGCACCACAGGTCTGGAACAGCATGATGGAGGTACGGTCCGGGTCGCACATGCCGCTCTTCAATGCGCTGATAAGCTGTCCAATCACCACAATAGCAGGATAACACATATCATTGTGCACATACTGCAGCCCTACATCCACAATGGAACGCGGCGTAGGCGGAATGATGACATTGTAGCCGTACTTGCGGAGCACAGGCTCAAACAGCTCAAAGTGGATCGGCGCCATCTGAGGCGCCAGAATGGTATGCTTTGCTTTACATTCCTCTGTAAAATGCGGCCGCTCGGATATTTCCACCGAATGGTACTGCACCGGCTGGCGCCGTGCCAAAGCTGCAATCAAAGAGCGCAGGCGTATCCTTGCCGCTCCCAGATTGCTCACATCGTCCAGCTTGATCATGGTATAGATCCGCTCGTGCTCCTCCAAAATGGACTTGACCTGACCGGTGGTGATGGCATCCAGTCCGCAGCCAAAGGAGCTGAACTGGATCATGGTCACATTGCTGTGCTCTGCCGCAAAATGCGCCGCATGGTACAGACGGGCATGATAGCTCCACTGATTGACTATCTTCAGCGGCTCGGAATGTACAGGCAGATGATATACGGCATCCTCGGAAATAATCGGCAGCTCATAGGACTGGATCATCTCCGGAATCCCGTGATTGATTTCCGGATCCATGTGATAAGGACGGCCTGCCAGCAAAATAACCTGTCTGCCAGTTTTTTCTGCTTCCTCCAG
>JAQUZO010000019.1:8835-19349 GCA_028691285.1 Anaerovibrio sp.
GCTTCCCGCAGCGGCTCATAATAGCTGAAAAGCCTGTTGTATTTGAACTGATAAATATTCTGCACCGCAGACTTTTTCTTTTCCTGACCGGCCCCCCGCTCACAGCGGTTTCCCGTAAAGTATCTGCCCCCATCTGGGAAGTTCTGCACAGTTACCTGACAGGCATTGCCGCAGCCATGACAGCGGAAGGAACGGGTCTTGACGGTGAAGCTCTCCAGCGCCTCCGCCGGAAGGACCGCTGATTTCTCCTGCCCGGTTTCCAGCGCCAGAATGGCAGCGCCGTAGGCTCCCATCAGACCTGCAATATCCGGACGGATGACATTTTTCTTCAGCAGCAGCTCCATGGAGCGCAGAACCGCATCATTGTAGAAGGTTCCGCCCTGCACCACAATATTTTCCCCCAGAGCAGCGACATCCTTGAGCTGCATAACCTTAAAAAGGGCATTTTTAATGACAGACAGAGCAATCCCGGCAGAAATGTCGCCTACCTGGGCCCCATCCTTCTGAGCCTGCTTGACCTTGGAATTCATGAATACCGTACAGCGTGTGCCCAAATCTACCGGAGCCTTCGACTCCAGTGCCTTGGCCGCAAATTCTCCTGCCGTCATCTTCAGACTTTGGGCAAAATTCTCAATAAAGGAGCCGCAGCCTGCCGAGCAGGCTTCATTCAGGATGATGCTGCCGATATTGCCCTTGTGGACATAAAAGCACTTCATATCCTGCCCGCCGATATCCAGGACAAAGGAAACCTCCGGACAAAATTCCTGGGCTGCCCGCAGGTGGGCAAAGGTCTCTACCTCTCCGTCATCAGCATGGAGCGCCGCCTTGACAATGGCTTCACCATAGCCTGTCGTAAAGACAGAAGCGATATAGGTATCGACGTTCATTGCCTTGTAGAGAGACTTCAGCTCACTGACTACAGTTTTCAGCGGTGAGCCCTGATTGCTGCCGTAGGAGGTATATAAAAGCTCCTTGTTTTTGCCGATAACAGCCAGCTTGGTGGTCGTGGAGCCCGCATCTATGCCTACATAAACCGGTCCCCTGTAGGCAGAAAGCTCAAAGCGCACAACCTTGTCCCTGTCATGCCGTTCCTTGAAGGCTGCATAGTCCGCCGGATTTTCAAAAAGCACAAAATCTGCCTGACGCTCCTCCGCCGCCATCAGCTGGTCGGTTTTGGCAACGCTGGCATTGATTTGCTGTACATCAACAAGCCTTGCCTCCTCAGACAAGGCTGCACCAACAGCAACAAAATAATTTCCATCCTGCACATCGACGGTATGTGCCGCATCCAGCTTCAGGGTTTCGATGAAGCGTTTCTTCAGCTCCGGCAAAAAGTGCAGCGGACCACCCAGGAATGCCACATTGCCGTCAATAGCCCTGCCCTGCGCCAGATTGCTGATTGTCTGGTTCACCACCGCCTGAAAAATAGACAAGGCAATATCAGCCTTTGCCGCTCCGTCATTCATCAGTGCCTGAATGTCCGTTTTCGCAAATACACCGCAGCGGGAGGCAATGGTATAAATCTGCCTGCCCTTAGCTGCCAAAGCATCCAGGCCGGGAGCATCCGTGGACAGCAGGGATGCCATCTGATCTATAAAGGAGCCTGTGCCTCCGGCGCATACCCCATTCATCCTCTGTTCCGGAGCTTCACCGAAATAAGTAACCTTGGCATCCTCGCCGCCCAGCTCCACCACCGTATCCGTATGGGGAATCAGTTCCCTGACAGCTGCCGCACAGGCAATTACCTCCTGCACAAAGGGCAGCCCGACCCGCTCGGCAATTCCCATGCCGGCAGAACCGGTCAGAGCCAGCGAAAATTTCTTTCCTTCAACCACACGCTCCAACGCTGCAAGATTCTCCTTGAGCACAGCATTGATTTCCGAAAAATGACGCGCATATTTTTTGTAAACCAGCCTTCGTTCCTTGTTCAGAACTACAACTTTAATCGTGGTAGAACCAACATCGATTCCCACACGCAAAAGCGAATTCACATCTGTCACCACCTGAAAATACTATTAAAACTCCAAAAACGCCCCGGCCGCTGTCAGGCAGCCCAATGCGTCCCTGCAGAAAAATCATTGAGTCTATCAATTAGACAAACCATACTATATTATAATAAATAAGAAAGAAAAATACAAGAAACAGACCGCTACAAAATATCATAGCGGTCTAAAATCCTCAATCTATTTTCAAAATAGCCATAAAGGCTTCCTGAGGCACATCTACCCTGCCTACAGATTTCATGCGCTTCTTGCCTTCCTTCTGCTTTTCCAGCAGCTTGCGCTTACGGGAAATATCACCGCCATAGCATTTTGCCAGGACATCCTTGCGCATAGCCCGCACATTTTCTCTGGCAATGATTTTGTTGCCGATGGCGGCCTGAATAGGTATCTCAAACATCTGCTGCGGGATGATTTCCTTGAGCTTGGCCGCCAGCTGCCGCCCCCGGGAGGCAGCATTGTCCACATGGACAATCGTTGAAAGGGCGTCTACAGGCTCTCCGTTCAGCAGAATGTCCAGCTTCACCAGCTTCGCCTGCTGATAATCCGCCAGCTCATAATCCAAAGACGCATAGCCTCTGGTAGAGGATTTCAGCTTGTCAAAATAATCATAGATAATCTCGCTCAAAGGAATATGATAAACAATCATAACGCGATTGACATCCAGATAATCCATGCCCTTGAACTCACCGCGCTTGGTCTGGGAAATCTCCATGACCGCACCGACAAAATCATTCGGTACGATGACAGTCGCCTTCACATAAGGCTCCTCTATGTACTGGATAGTTGTCGGATCCGGCAGATCCGAAGGATTGTCCACAGTGACCATTTCCCCATCGGTTTTGTACACATGATAGATAACGCTCGGAGCTGTAGTGATGAGCTTGAGATTGTACTCGCGCTCCAGACGCTCCTGAATCACATCCATGTGCAGCAGCCCCAAAAAGCCGCAGCGGTAGCCAAAGCCCAGGGCGATGGAGGTCTCCGGCTCGAAAACCAGGGCCGCGTCATTGAGCTGCAGCTTTTCCAGCGCATCCTTGAGATTGTCATAATCCGCACTGTCCACAGGATACAGGCCGCAGTATACCATAGGCGTTACACCGCGATAGCCGGGCAGCGGCTCTGCCGCCGGAGTCAGCGCCCCGGTAATGGTATCACCTACCCGCACATCGGCAACCTGCTTCAAAGAGCCCGCCACATAGCCAACCGAGCCAGGCCCAAGACTGGCAAGCTCCATAGGAGCCGGACGGAAGCAGCCGATTTCTGTTGCCTCAAAGGTTTTGCCGGTAGCCATCAGCTTTAGCTGGCTGCCCTTTCTGATTTCCCCATCCATCACACGGATATGGGCAATCGCCCCTTTGTAGGAATCAAAATAGGAATCAAAAATCAGCGCCTGCAGCGGTTTCTCCATGCCTCCTGACGGAGCCGGAATCTTTGCCACAATCGCATCAAGGATTTCTTCAATGCCCTGTCCGGTCTTGGCAGAAGCCAGAATCGCCTCAGAGGCATCCAGTCCGATGACATCCTCGATTTCCTGCTTGACACGCTCCGGATCTGCGCTGGGCAAATCTATTTTGTTGATAACGGGAATAATCTCCAGGTCATGCTCCAGCGCCATATAAACATTGGCAAGGGTCTGGGCCTCGACTCCCTGGGCCGCATCCACAATCAAAAGAGCACCCTCACAGGCTGCCAGACTGCGGGAAACCTCATAGGTAAAATCCACATGGCCCGGAGTATCAATCAGGTTCAGGCAGTACATCTCCCCATCCTTGCCCCGATAATCCAGCCGGACGGTCTGCGCCTTGATGGTGATGCCTCTCTCCCGTTCCAAATCCATATTGTCCAGCACCTGTGCAGACATTTCACGCTTGGTCAGAGTGCCTGTATATTCGATAAGCCTGTCCGCAATGGTAGACTTGCCATGATCTATATGAGCAATAATCGAAAAATTGCGAATCTTTTTGGTGTCCATTTCTCTCTTCTTCCTCTCTGGAATTACACACATATTCATAATATTATAGCATGGAAGAATATTTTGCCGCAATAGCTAAAAAAATAAGTTGCATTTTCCCATGCTTCATGCTAAAATAGGCAGGTATTGAACTTTCAAGGGGGTGAATTAATTGCCAAATATTAAATCTTCTATTTTGAGTGTAAAGACTGACGCAAAGCGTCATGCAAAGAATCTGGCTGAGAAGTCCCGTGTTCGCACAGCTTCCCGCAAGGTATTGGACGCTGTTGAGGCTGGCAACGCTGATGAAGCAAAAGCCCTCCTTACTGTCGCTTGCAAGACTATTGATCAGGCTGCTGCAAACCATGTGTACCACAAGAATGCCGCAGGCCGCAAGAAGTCTCGTTTAGCTCGTAAAGTAAATGCTTTAGCTAAATAATTTGCATGAGAAATAAAGACCTGTCCTCTCTGAGGGCGGGTCTTATTACATTTCGGGGAAATTTTGCCTTGCAGGGCAAGATTTCCCTTTTTTAATTGACGCATAAACATTCATAAACTATAATTATACATATTTTTACTTACAATAAACAAAATTAGAAAGAATCAGGTGATCGATCAATGGCTGTCCATGTAATCAACGAAGCCCGGCGCTGCCTGCAGTGCAAGAAGCCTCAGTGCCAAATCAACGGCTGCCCTGCCCACACCAATATTCCCGAAATGGTGAGGCTGTTCCTTGACGGCAAAATCAATCAGGCCGGTGCCATGCTCTTTGAAAACAATCCGATGAGTGTTATCTGTTCTCTGGTCTGTGACCATGAAGCCCAGTGCGAGGGGCACTGCATCCAGGGCTTGAAGGGCTCTGCTGTCCAGATTTCCAGCATTGAGCAGTATATTTCCGATACATATTTAGATAAGATTGAAATGAAGCATGAACCGCCGAGAAATCAGAATGTGGCTGTTATCGGCTCTGGCCCTGCCGGTATAACAGTGGCAGTCAAGCTGGCTCAGCGTGGCTACAATGTGACCATTTTTGAGCGCATGGAGTATCTGGGCGGCATGATGCGCTATGGGATTCCTGATTTCCGCCTGCCTCGGACCATTCTCGAGCGTTATACCCAAAAGCTCCGGGAACTGGGCATACATATCCGTCCCAACACCACCATTGGCGGCGCCCTGACGGTCGACTCGCTGTTCCGGGATGGCTATGATGCTGTATTCATCGGCTCCGGCGTATGGCGTCCCCGCGCTTTGGGGATCAAGGGCGAAAGCCTCGGCAACTGCCATTTTGCCGTCGATTATCTGAAAAATCCTGACTGCTACAAGCTGGGCGAGCATGTTGCGGTCATCGGCTCCGGCAATTCAGCGATGGATGTGGCCCGTACCGCCATTCGCAAGGGCAGCCGCTTCGTCACTGTCTATGCGCGCCGCAGCAAGGTTTCTGCCAGCGTCAAGGAGTTTGAATATTCCCAGGTGGACGGCGTCGTTTTTGAATTCAACAAGGCACCTGTTGCAATCACTCCTGAAGGACCGATGCTGGCGGACACTGCCTATGATGAAAATGGCCGCCTGGTAACCGAGGGAGCCAGATTATTTCCGGCTGACAGTACAATCGTTGCCGTCAGTCAGGTGCCAAAGGATAAAATCGTCCGCACCACCAAGGGTGTTCAGGTCAATGAACGCGGCCTGATCGAAGTTGACGAGCAGGGACAGACGACCCGGGAGGGCGTGTTCTCCGGCGGCGATGTGGTCATGGGGCCTTACAATGTTGTGCTTGCCGTCAAGGATGCCAAGCATGTCGCGGAAGCTATAGAAGCATATCTGCAGAAAAAAGCCGATGGCAAAGCAGCGGCAGACGACACCTTGACTGAATAAATTTGCAAAAAAACAGCCTTTTATATATACTGATAAATAACAGGAAAATACAATTAACTCCCTTGCAGCAGAAGTTAATTGTTTACATATTGCATATCCATAATATATTTTTGCAAAAAACAGGGAGTGATTTTTTTGAAAATTAGGGAACAATTTGCTGCCATGATTGGCTTCGTTGGTCTCCTGATAGCCCTTGCCTGCGGTATTGGCTATTATATGGCACAGAGTATGCTTACAGAAAGCATCCAGCATCAGCTTACGGTAATTGTTGAGGACCAGGGCAACACATTGAATAACTGGATTGAAAACAAAGCAACAATTGCTGAAGGCATCGGAGGTGCTTTGAGCAGCCAGCCGGCAGAGACATCCCATACCCCGGCTGCCATACCGTTTTTAGGTGCAATTACCGCCGACAACAATATCCTGGATATTACCACCGGTACGGAGGATGGCCTGTCCTACAGCTGGCTGAATGGCTTCCTTTCCGACTTTGACCCGCGCCAGCGTGACTGGTACAAAGAAGCAAAGAGCACTCAGACAGGTATATTTACCGAAGCGTATATCAATGCAGCCGGCAGCAATGCAGGCCAGCTGGTAATTTCCTATGCTGTGCCTATCAAGAACCAGGCAGGTGCCTTTGAGGGTGCACTTTGTGAGGATATCAAGCTGGATGTTCTGAAGGAGGCCGTGCAGAATATCAACTATGAGGGACAGGGCACAGCCCTTGTCATCGACAAAAAGGGACAGATTATCGCAACCTCCGGTAAGGCAGAAATCATGAGCCTTGCCAAGGACCATAAGGATATATCCTTATTCTACGACAAGATGATGAGCGCCCCTGATGGCTATTTTGAATGTGAGCGCAATGGACAGACTGAGCTTTTCGCCTACACTACACTGGAAAAGCCGGGCTGGATAGTTGGTCTCTTTGTACCAAAGGATTATGTCTTTGCTGCCCTGACCAAGCTCAAGATTACCTATGGTGCCATCTTCCTCATTGCCATGCTGATGATTGGCTTTGGCGGCACAGTCTTTTCCCGGAAAATCGTGTCCACTGTCACCGGTCTGACCGGATATGCGACAGAGCTTTCCAAAGGCAATCTGGCGCTGAACAACCTTGAAATAAACTCTCAGGATGAGTTTGGTGAACTGACAACGGCGTTCAATAATATGAAAACCAGTCTGCACGATTTGATTCGTCAGATGAGCAGTATTTCGGAGCAGGTAGCCGCCTCCTCTGAAGAGCTGAGTGCAGGTGCCCATCAGTCTGCCGAGGCTGCTACCAATGTAGCGGAAACAGTGGTCAATATTTCCGAAGGAATGCAGAATCAGAACCAGAACATTGAGGAAACCAAGGAAAAGATTGATCAGGTATTCACTAAGATGAACGATCTGGAGGACAGCTCCAGAGAGCTTGCCCAAAATTCTACCCAAACAGCGGACGCTGCCAAGCTGGGCCAGCAGCTCATGGACACAGCCGTACACAAAATGGAACACATTGAAAGCAATGTACTGGAATCTGCCAATACCGTCCGGGTCCTGGGTGAAAATTCCAAGGAAATCAGCGTCATCGTCGATACGATTGCTGCGATTGCTGACCAGACAAATCTGCTGGCACTCAATGCCGCTATTGAAGCAGCCCGTGCAGGAGATGCCGGCAAGGGCTTTGCCGTGGTAGCTGAAGAGGTGCGCAAGCTGGCAGCTGAGTCCCAGACGGCAGCTGAACAGATACAGACCAAGATTTCCTCTATCCAGCATGATACTGACCAGGCAGTGACGGCTATGGAAACCGGCACCAATGAAGTACAGCAGGGTACAGAGGCCATCCGTGAGGTAGGCTTGGAGTTCTCCGAAATCATGGAAGCTGTTGCAAGCATCAATGAAAAAATTGATAAATTTCAGGCACTCTTTGCCGTACTGACCAGCAACACTGTTGATATTGTCACTGCAGTAGACAGTATTGACCAGGTAAGCCAGACTACCAGTGTACATACAGAGACGATTTCTGCTGCTGCCGAGGAGCAGTCCGCTTCTGCGGAGGAAATTTCCTCTTCTGCCGATGCACTGGCACAGATGGCAGTCCAGCTCCAGGAATCAACTGGAAAATTCAAGCTCTAAGCAAAAATAATTACCGATAAACCAAAAGTGGCAATAGCTCAATTTTTCAAGCTATTGCCACTTTTTTACTGTTATTTTCCGCCCCTTAACCGCCTGTCAGTAATCTACATGATACAGATAAAGCCCCTGCGGAGGAGCAGTTGCACCTGCCTGCTGCCTGTCCAGGGACTCCATGATCTCCCGGAACCGCTGCACACTGATGCGTTCCATGCCTGCATTGGCAATCGTCCCCACCAGATTGCGCACCATGTGATACAAAAAGCCGTTGGCAAAGAACTTCATCGTCACAATGCGTCCTTCTCTTTCCAGAGCCGCCTCATACATGGTCCGCACCGGACTGACCGGCGGCCCTCCGGCAGCCCGAAAGGCGCTGAAGTCATGTGTCCCCTGAATCAGCCGCAGGCACTCTCCCATAGCCTCCAGATTCAGCGGCCTCCGTATATGCCAACTGTAATTGCGCTCAAAGGGGTCTGGAACCTCCCCCTGCAGGATGCGGTAGATATAGGTCTTGCTTCTGGCGCTGTGGCGTGCACTGAAGTCCCTGTCCGCCTCTGCCGCCTCCACTACGGCAATATCAGGAGGCAGGATGCTGTTCACAGCCCTGGGCAGCCTGCTGACAGGAATCCTGCCATCCGTAAAAAAATTCACCACCTGTCCAAAGGCATGGACCCCTGCATCTGTACGCCCGGAAGCTGCCAGCTCTATCGTATCGCCGCAGATAAGCTGCAGCTTTTCTTCCAGGACATTCTGCACGGCAATCTGCGGAGGCTTCTGCCTTTGGAAGCCATTATAGGCCGTACCATCATAGGAAACCGTCAATTGGATGTTCCGCCTGCGCGCCTTCATCAGTTCTTTATGCTCCGGCTTCATTTCTCCAGCTCACCTCTTTTAACAGAAAAAATACACTGCCCCGCAGCAAATAAAATATACGGACATGATACCGGCAGCCAGTCCGTCTGCATTGTGCAGGCGCATGATTTTCATACGGGTCCTGCCCTCACTGCCGTGATAGCAGCGCGCCTCCATCGCCATCGCCAGCTCATCGGCGCGGCGAAAAGCAGAAATGAACAGGGGAACAAGTACAGGTATCATGCTTTTTGCCTTGGCCAAAAAATTTCCATCCCCAATATCGGAGCCACGGGATTTCTGGGCCTTGAGGATTTTATCTGTCTCCTCCATCAGAGTTGGAATGAATCTCAGGGCAATCGTCATCATCATGGAAAGCTCATGGGCAGGAAGCCCGATTTTTTTCAAGGGCTTGAACAAAGCCTCCAAAGCATCTGTCAGCATCAGCGGAGAGGTCGTCAGCATCAAAAGTGAGGATACACCTATCAGCAGTACCAGCCGCAGGCTGATGACAAAGCCCCGCATCAGGCCTTCCCAGGTCAGGGTGAAAATCCACAGGCTGGCAAGGGTCTCTCCCGGTACACTGAACAGCTGGATAACAAAGGACATCAGCAAAATCCACCACAAAGGCTTGATGGATTTCCAGACCAGCCTGGGTGAAATCCCTGACAGACGGATCAGCAGGAGTGCCAATAGCGTGTTCATGGCATAGCAGATGTTATTGTCAAAAACAAAAATCCCCAGCACATAAAAAAACAGCAGCACAATCTTTACCCGGGCATCCATGCGGTGCAGCAGTGATTCACCCGGAAAATATTGGCCAAGGGTAATATCTGTCAGCATCTTCCCATCCTTCCTGCCGCCTGCAAAATTTCCTGCACAGCTGCTTCCATAGTATAAATATTCGTGGACAGAGGCAGTCCGGCTGCCTTCAGCTCCTTGATGATACTGGTAATCTGCGGCACCTCAAGCCCTGCCTGCCGGATAAAATCCTCCCTGGCAAATACCTCTGCCGGAGTTCCTTCCAGCAGCACCTGCCCCTGATTCATGATAATGACATTATGGGCATAGCGGGCAATATCGTCCATGCTGTGAGACACCAGCACTACTGTATTCTTTTCCTTCTTCTGCAGCCTGACAAGCCTGTCCATCAGCTCCTCACGCCCCTTGGGGTCAAGTCCTGCCGTTGGCTCGTCCAGAATCAGATATTTCGGCTTGAGTGCCACTACACCTGCAATAGCTGCACGGCGCATCTGCCCCCCGCTGAGCTGGAACGGCGATATGCTGCAGTATTTATCATAGTCAAGCTGGACAAAATCCATAGCGAAACGAATCCTCTCCTGGATTTCTTCCTCTGTGCAGCCATAATTTCGCGGTCCAAAGGCAATGTCTTTAGCCACAGTTTCCTCAAACAGCTGATGCTCCGGATACTGGAAGACCATTCCTACAGAGCGCCGTGCCGCCTTGCCAGCTGGATTTTTTGAGTTAATATCTACACCATCAACCAGAATCTCTCCCTGAGAGGGTGACAGCAGCCCATTAAAATGTTGAATCAGGGTGGATTTTCCAGAGCCTGTATGTCCAGCAACCGCTGTGATTTTTCCCTCAGGAATATCTATGCTTACATCCTGCAAGGCCACTCTTTCATAGGGAGTTTTGGGCATATAAATATATGAGATATTCTTTATTTCAATTGACATAATTCCTTCACCAATGCCTCCCTG
>JAQUZO010000118.1 GCA_028691285.1 Anaerovibrio sp.
GGCAAAGTAAAATGCAGAAGATAATCCGCCGCACTGTCTGTGCTGATGACAGAGCGTACCATCAGAGGATTGAAAAATATACACAGGCATGACACCAAAAATCCAAAGGGAATTGCCATCATGCCTGCCATCACACCCAGAGCCATATACTGCCAATCCTCTTTCGCCACCATCTTCAGGCCTACCGGCACACTGAATACAATGGTAGCGCCTGCCATGTAGCCCGTAATCATTGCCATAATCCAGCTCTCCTTGGCAGAAGCCAGCTCCGCTGCCAACGAATAGCCACCCATGTCAACAGCGATAAGCGTGGTGGCAGCCATCGCCTTGTCTGCTCCCACAAACTCATAAAATGGCTCCAGCAGCCAGCTTATCGAGTCTGAAAGTATCGGAATCAATGCCATGATACCCGCTACCGGCAGGAAAATAGGGCCTATCGCGTATATGCCCTCCGTAAATTTTTTGCCAAATTCACTTTCTTCATCAATTACAGATACTACTGCGCTGCTGGCGGCACACAGCATGATAATATACAAGACACCCTTGCCCAATAATTCCATCACTCAACACCAGCTTCATATAATCTCTCTGCAACCGCACAGTATTTTTTTGCATATTTATACCAGATATAAAGGAACTCTCCCACATGATTGCCGATGCTCTCCTTGTACAGTGCCCATACGAACCAATAATAAGCAGCAATGGCAATATATGCCTTCCAGTGCCGTTCCTCCAGCAAAGACGGCTTCCTGCCAAAATAAAGCTCCAGCAGTCCATCCACCTCGGCCTCATTATAATCAGAGCAGCAGATCATCGTGCCCAAATCTCCGGCAGGGTCAGTATACCCGGAATATTCCCAGTCTATTAGATACATTTTGCTGCCGTCCGTCAGGAAGTTGGGCGCATAGCAGTCCACATGGCATAAGCACCTGGCAATGCCGTCCTGTTCAGCCTGCTCGAATAAAGCAGCTATCCGGCTGCTCAGGACATCAAAATCAGCAAATTCCAGACTGGTATCCCGGCCATTCGCCCTGATTAATTTTATCATTTTTCCGGCTTCTGCCAACAGGGAAAATTCCTGGGGTGATTCCAGCCGTGCCTGGTGCAGCTTCCGAATCAGAGCGATAACCTGCCTGACATCCGATTCTCTATGATAGTCAAAATCCCGATTGTTCTCCAGATAATATGATATTTTCCAGCCCCTGTCCGCATCCATGGCAATAAAGGTCTTGTCCAGCCCCAGCTCACAGGCTTTCTGCTGAGAAAAGTACTCACTCTCCCTGCTGATGATTTCTTCCGTGCCCTGTCCCGGATGCCGGTACACATATTTGACATTATCCACAACAAAAGAAAAGGAGAGATTTGTCATTCCCTCTTTAATTGGCACAAAGCTTCTTATGTCCTTTTTATGGCAGTGCAGGGTGCTGACGATATTATCCAGAATCTCAGACTCCACATGCTCCAAAAACTCCGGGTCAAAGCTCTGTACATCATCAATGGAATCAAACTCCCACACCTCCTGAGGAGAATACTCCCGCACCTCCATGGACAAATCAGCAAGGTGGTGCAGATAAAATTTTTCCCAAAGCATTTCCCTGACCTCTGCACAGCCATATTCCTTTTCCAGCAGGCCGCGCATCTGCCGGGAAAATTCCCTGCTGAAAAACACATGTCCCAGCATAATCAGGGAATCATGCCCGCCAATCGCCACTCTGTCAATAATGCCCTCTGCATTGGCAGCAACGCAATATTCATCCGTTTCTCCCTCATTATATACGCAGGAATAATAAGCCTTATATACATAAGGCTCAAAAACATTGACCGTAAAATAATTATCAGAGGAACAGAGATAGGTGTTCTTCAGCTCATGCCTTGCCAGATACAGACTGGAAATATTGTTGTACCGGTGATAGTCGGGATTGATGATGAATTTAACCCCGAATTTATCCTCCAGATAAAAGAACTGCTCCTTTTTGTAGCCCAATACAACGGTAATATCATCTATTCCGGCCGCCTGCAGCTGCCTGATCTGCCGTTCAATCAAGACCTCTCCCCGGACCATGACCAGCCCCTTGGGCCTGGCATAGGACACAGGTGCAAATCTCGTTGACATACCTGCCGCCATGATGACTGCATTGTCTACCTTGAAATTATGTAAGATATTTTCTCCCTGCCCTGTCAGGGCAAAATCCGCCAGCAGGCCCTCTGCCCGCATAGCCTGCAGGTTTTCCCTGACATCGTCCTCCGACAGCTTGAGACTGGCTGCCAGTGCCGCTTCACTGGCAGTACCGGACAATTTAAGCTCCCGTAAAATACGAAATATATTTCTTGTAATCATCTTTCATCCCCTATATGCTGTGCCAGCACAAGCACTATCCTAACTTCCCCATACCGATATATCTAATCTTCTGCTCCAAACCAAGCAGGACGCTCCCGGCGCATCACCTGCCAGTTCCGTCCCCCAGTGTTGAAGCTCCTGGTATGCTCCCGAGCCAGCCCTATAAAATACTGCAGCAGCTCCATATCATAATTCTGCCTCCACTCATAAGCCCGCTCCAGGACATACATGGAGGCCCCTGTCAAATCTACCGTTCCGTCCTCATCCACGAATTCCCTGGATTCCAGCTGGAATTCATATTCCGGTGTCCGGATGCACAGCTTGTAGGTTTGTCCCGGATAAATCGAATTGCTGATGGTGTATTCCCGGCTGCTGCCTCCCAAAGCGGCAGGCAGATTGCCATCCGTATACGGAGCCGGGGCAAAATCATGCAGCCGTGCCATGACCTGGTAAATATCCAGCGCACTGGTCAGCTCATCCACCATGCCAAGTGCCGGAATCCCTGCACCTCGCAGCATATAGGCGGCATGGGTCTGATACTCGCTCATCACATAGGGATAAGTGTCATAAACAGATGCGCCATGGTCCGAATAAAGCTGCACCACATATTCATCCTCACTGTAGTGCTGCTCCAAATAATCGAACAGCATTCCCAGGCTGCGGTCAGTATGCCTGATGCCTTCCATATTGGCGTGAGCGTATAACGGTGCATATTTCAAGCGCACACTGGCAGGCATTTCCTCTGTCCCCCACAGCCGATCCTCCAGCGACAGCGTGGTCTGACTGCTCAGGGGCACCTGGCCATACTTGATTGGCCAGGGATGTATGTCCATGATATGCAGGAACAGAAACTGGTCACATTCTCCGAAGGCCTCCAGCTGCTGAATCGTCCGCTCCACGCCTTCAAAGGCCCGCAGAGCATAGGAGTTCAGCACCAGCCGTTCATACCCCCGTACCGCACCATTGTACAGGGCATCACCAGCCCCCATGATATTCACACAGTAATAGCCCAGCCTTTTCATCTGCTCGGAAACAGTCAAATATGCCCGGTCCAGCGGCACATTGATTTTTTCGGCAAAAAGCTGGGTTTTATGAGGGTATGTCCCCGTTTCGATAGTTGGCAGAGAAGGATAGGTATACTCCCCTACGGAAAAATGCTGATTAAAGATAATCCCCCGGGAAAAAAACTGCATGGTACGGGGCAGCAGTGCAAAATCCTGTTCCCGGACTGCCCGCCAGCTCAAAGCATCCACCAGGATATTCAGTACTACCTTTTTGCGCTTGGGACTATGTCCCAGTACAATCGGCCTGCCTGCTGCAAACTCTGTCTCCGAAGTAAAGACAGTGGGATGCTCCACGCGATAATAGCTGGTTTCATATTTGCCCAAAACAGCTGTATAGGCTTTTTCTCCCTCCCTGAGTTCTACGCTTTGGGTATCGGCTGTGCCTGCCAACGGCAGGATGCAGCCACTGCCCTCCGGTACGACCGTCAGTTCACGGACAGGCTTTGCCCGCATGATATCGAAGACATAATCAGCACCGCATTTATCAAAGAATTCCGCCCTGTCCTTCACCATATCCAGCAGTGCCCCCTTGGTATTGAGGATTTCCTGATTGACATAGGCTCCCACCCAATACTCATAGCCCTCTGCATCACAGCTCCAGGGGACATATGCCCCCCCC
>JAQUZO010000020.1 GCA_028691285.1 Anaerovibrio sp.
GATCACGCACCATGCGCGGGAAACGGTTGAATACCTGGCTGACAGGCACCATGCGTACCTTCATGACCACAGACTGCAGATCACTGGTCACTCTGTCCATTTGTTCCAGCGTTTCAGTCAGCTCGGCCAGCGAATGGGTCATGCCGATCTGCTCCAGGCGAACCTTGTTCGTTACCAGCTCTCCTACCAGATTCATCAGGGTATCCAGCTTTTCAATATCCACACGCACAGACTGACCTGCCACATGTGCCGCTGTTTTTTTGTCACTCTTGGCGGCCGGATGCTTTTCAGGTGCTTTGGCTGCCGGGCTGGCCGGACTGCCGGCAGCAGCCGGAGCTGCCGCTGCAGCCTTTGCCTGCTCCTGAGGTGCAGCCTTTTCTACAGCAATCTCCGTCACCTTGACGCCGCAGATTTCAGAAATGGCCGATACGCCGTCCTCCACCTTCTTGGCATCTGCGTCCGTGACCAGACACACATCAAAGCTGTGGTCAAACTTCTCCTGCTCCAAATCCTGGGCAGAAGGAACGGACTTGATGACATCTCCCAGCTCATCCAGAACATTCATGACCATATAGGAACGGGCAGACTTCAAAAGACAGGTCTCAGCAATCTCAACATGCACCCAGTAAGCAATCAGACCGCTGTTCCTGGCCTCTCTGATGACCATCATATCCGTATCATTCAGCTCACAGCCCTCCGGCATGGCATCAGCAGCAGGTGCAGACTTCTCAGCCGGTGTACCCTCAGCTGCCGGAGCCTCTGCTGCCACAGGCTCCCCCTTGGCTATGGCATTGACCCTGCGAATCAGCTCAGAAACATCCACCAGATCCTCAGACTCTCCATTGCCGATGTTTTCAACCATTTCCTGCAGGGAATCCACGCATTTGAAGATTGTATCGATAACCTCTTCACTGACCTTCAGCTGCTCCTTGCGGAGCATATCCAGCAAATTCTCCATGTCATGGGTCAGCTCAGCCGTCTTTGTATATCCCATCGTAGCCGACATGCCCTTCAATGTATGAGCGTTACGGAAAATCTCATTAAGGACGGATAAATCCTCCGGATCATTTTCCAAACTCAGCAGGCCATCGTTCAGAGACTGCAAATGTTCCCGAGATTCATCCAAAAACATTTCCATGTACTGATTTGTTTCCATTTCTATTCCCCCTGATTTGATTAATTCCTAACTCTTTTTACAATCGCATCCGCTATCCTGTCCACCGGCAGCACTTCATCTGCAATCCCGGACTCAACCACGGATTTGGGCATACCATATACAACACAGCTATCTTCTGACTCGGCAATGACGCAGCCGCCGGCTTTCTTTATCTTCTTCATCCCGGCAGCCCCATCGCAGCCCATGCCTGTCAAAATAACCGAAACTACATCTGACCCATATTTTACTACAGAATCAAACATCACATCCACTGCCGGCCTGTGTGATGCCAGCGGCGGGTCCTGATTCAGGGAAATCTCCCTGTGGGAGCTGTTTCCCCTGACAGTGAGGTGATATCCTCCCGGTGCAATATATACATGCCCCGGCAGAACCGGCTCTCCGTTCTCTGCCTCCTTGACAGTGACCTGAGAAAGGGAATTCAGTCTGTCAGCCAGGGACTTGGTAAAACCCGCCGGCATGTGCTGCACTACCACCATGCCGCAGGGCATATTCCCCGGCAGCTTTGGTATGACATGCTGCAGAGCCCGCGGCCCGCCTGTGGAAGTTCCCAAAGCCACCAGCTTGATGCCGGCGGAGGCAGAACCCTGATAAGGGCTTGGCGAAGCCTTTGGCTTCAAAAGCGGATTGTCCCGCTTTGCCATAATATCTGACAATCCCGCCTTTTGCTGCACAGACGCAGACAGCTTTTCCCGGGAGGCTGTACTATAGCCTTTTCTCTCAAATATATTAATTCGCTTTAAATTTGGTGCTTCCTGCTTTTTTGAAAAAATATTACCAAGATTTTTTGACCTATTGACGCCAACTGCTGCCACAGCACGGCATTTTGCCAATATATCATCCTCTATGGCATCAATCCTGGAGATAGAGCCGCCTGTCTTGCACAAAAAATCCACTGCCCCCAGCTCCAGCGCTGTAATAGTTTCATCGGCTCCCCTGCGGGTGAGACTGCTGAACATCAGCACAGGCACCGGGCAGTCCTTCATGATGACCTTCAGAGCCTGCAGTCCGTCCATAACCGGCATATTGATATCAAGAGTCAGCAAATCCGGTTTTTCCTTTGCTGCCAATTCTACGGCCTCTTTACCGTTTCTGGCTTTGCCGACAACCTGAAAGTCGGGTGTCTGCTCAAATAAGTCAGATAGGACCTTTCGCATAAATGCTGAATCATCTGCAATCACAACACGAATCATACTATCACTCCTATCATTTTTTGCCTATTCCCTTTGCCAGGCTCTGCCTCTGTATATCAAAAACAAATTTTACCAGCTTGTTCTGATGGAGACGGCTCATATCCAGGAATTTGATGCCAATCTGATAGATGCCGCTCTCAAGCCTGCTGCATCGTACGACCTGGCCGGTAATCCTCAGCATCCCCACGCCCGGGATATTATCCAGCTCCAGCACAGCCTTGGAATCCATTTCCAAAGCCTCCTGATTGGCGATTCCCAGACCGCCGCCGCTGATGTCAGTAACCCTGGTGAAGACCATATCACCAATGGCCCCCTCAGCATCCAGAGGACGGACAATGACCGGAAAATCCACATCGACCCGGACGAATTCCCGGTTCTGCACCTTGTGTACAATGTCCGGCTTCCTGATGAACCATACAGGAATTGCACCCTCTCTGCCTTTATCGATATATACCGCCGTGAAACGGTAAAAACAGCCCTTGCCTGCCACCTTGCAAAGCATGCTTTCCCCCGGTGCAGGAATCACCGGCACATTCTTGTCAGTCACAGGCATAGCTACCATAACTCTATTTTCGCTGATGTCCTCTATGCGGCTTCTTACCCCAAACTCTGCCCCTTCCGGGAAAAATTCAAGTCTGGCTCCTATTTTCAGCACCTTTTCCGCCGCCATTTTTGTGCCGCCTACTAAGCTCATAAGCATCCCCTTTTGCAAAACTAAACCTTCATCCTATATTCTCTATTTTAGCGAAAAAGGGTAGCTATTGCAAAAATATTAATGCACATTATGAAAAAATTTTCGCAAAAAGCCCTGCCAGCCCATTTTTACCTGCTGCTTTTGCCCGGTCAGCAGACTTTCCGACAAAGCCTCTATGCATTTTGATGCCAGGGAATCCGGATATGCGGCCAAAATCGGCATCTGCCTGCGCACGGCCCGCATCATATTGCCGTCATCCAAAATAAAGCCCAGCGTCTGCAGCTCCATATCCAAAAATTTTTCTGCCGTTCCCATCAGCCGCTTGGCGGTTTCATCGCTTTCAATGATATCAAAGACCCGGTTCACCACCAGCCTGACAGGCTGCGCGATGCCCAGCTGCCTGCACGCCTTCAGGACAACATAGCCGTCTGTCATGGAGGTAGGCTCCGGTGTTGTCACCAGCAGCACCTCATCCGACGCCATGATAAAATCAAGCACATTCCGTCCGACACCGGCCCCGGTATCCACCAGGATGATATCCGCCCATTCATCACAGCCAGCCAGCTTGTTGAAAATCGCCTGCCGCTGCAGCAAAGAAAGCTCCCCTGCGTGTTCCATGCCAGAGCCGCCGGAAATATAGCTGACCCCGTACGGCCCCCTTATCAGCACATCCTCCAGCTGTACATTTTCCTGCGTCAAAGACATCAGACTCTGGCGGGAGCTTGTGCCCAAAAGCACATCCACATTGGCGGTGCCCAAATCCGCATCCAGCACAATGACCCGCTGCCCCTTTCTGCCCAAAGCAATAGCCAGATTCACGGTCAGGTTGGTCTTGCCTACGCCGCCCTTGCCGCTGGTCACTGCAATGACTCTGGCCCCAGACGCTGGTGCTCCGGCAGTGCCGCCGCTTTCCTGCACCCTGCCGGTATTTGCATTTTTCCCCTCTACAAGCCTTCTCAGCCTGGTAGCCTGATCATCCATCATCTCTTACCTCAGCAAAAGCTCTGCCACCTTCTCCACGCTGGCAGGCTCAATATCATCCGGCACGCTCTGTCCGTTGGTCAGATAGGACAGTGCCGCCTTGCGTCTGTGCAATATATTCAAAATAATACCGTGGCTGCTGGTTTCGTCCACCTTGGTAAAAATAACCCTGTCCGGGCTGCAGAGAGAAAAATTCTCCATCAGCTCAATGCCGTCACTGGTTTTAGTGGTGGCACTCATGACAAGATGCGTCTCAATATCCTCATCAATCTGCAGCAGCTCGTGCAGCTCCTGCATCTGATAGGAGTTATACTGGCTGCGTCCCGCTGTATCCAGCAAAATCAGCTGCTTGTCCTGATGCTTGGCAATGGCCTGCTTCAGCGCCTCCGGATTGTAGACAATCTCCAGAGGCAGCCCCAGGATATCCGAATAGGTCTTCAGCTGCTCCACCGCTGAAATCCTGTAGGTATCCGCCGTAATCAAGGCCACCCTTGCGCCCTGCTCCAGCACAAACTTGGCTGCAATCTTTGCCAGCGTAGTAGTCTTGCCCACACCGGTAGGACCAATCAGAGCTACCACCTTTGGCTTGTCCGAATACAGGGTAATGCCGTTGGCGATGCGGACAGACTTCCGGACATACTTCTCCAGCGCCTTGACTGCCTTCACAGCGTGCTGCGGTGCCAGTATCTCCGAACCGTTCAGCTTGGCAATCATATCATCTATCACATGACTGCCGACCTCCTGCTGCTGCAGGGCAGAACGCAGAGTCGGCACCTCATTCCTGCCCTCCTTGCTGCTGCTCATCTCCAGCAGCAGGGATTTCATTTCCTCCAGCTGGTTCTGCAGCTCCTGTATCTCCTCATCCCTGTCCTGAGCAAGCGGCTGCTCCGGCGAAGACACGCCTCCTGCCATCGGCGCGGCCTGAGCCTCTGCCGGGCCACCGTCTGCCGCGGAAGGTTCCGGCAGGATGTCCTCCGCAGCCTGCCCTGCCTCTGACGCAGTGGCAGCAGGCAGCTCCTGCTGTTTGTTCACACTGCTCAGGACCTCCCCAAAGGTCTGGCTCGGCGTGTTTTTCGCAATAGCCTGGCTGATGGCCGTCATAGTACCTGCCGTCTGATACTGATTGACCATATTTTTCGGCAGGAAGCTGGCAGCAGTTCCTCCGGAGGCAGCCCCCCCACGAGCCGCCTCATCCCTGACTGCCTCTTTTTCGGCTGTCCGGCTGCCTCTGGCAGCAGCTGCCGCCTGCAGAACTGCCTCTGTGCTTGTATCAGCTGCAGCAGCATTTTTCACAGGCTCGTCCTCCACGGCTGCCACTACTTCCACAATCTCCTTGCTGTGAAAGCCCAGAATACCGCCTTTTTTAGTTTTGCTTGTATGAAGAATCACAGCATCAACGCCCAGCTCAGCCTTGACATTTGCCATGGCCTCCTTGAGTGTAGGTGCCTTAAAGCTCTTTATCTGCATTTATAGCTTCACCACCCCAATAATCTGAATTTCAACAGACTGTTCTATTTCTGCATGAGACAGCACAATAATCCCCGGCACAGAGCGTTCCACCAGCTTCCTGAAATACAGCCTTACCGTCGGGCTGGTCAGTGCAATCGGCTGATAGCCCATATCCGTCAGCTTTTTCAGCTCATTCCCCAGGGAATTGAGCAGCTTGTGCATGGTATCAGGATCCAGGCTCACATAGGAGCCGCGCTCTGTACGCTGTACCGCACCGGCAATCTTGTTCTCGATTGCCGGGTCTATGGTAATGCAGGTAAGCTGATTGCCCTGAGTGTACTGCTGCGTAATCTGTCTTGCCATAGCATGGCGCACATACTCCGTCAAAATTTCAGTATCCTTGGTTGCCTGACCATAATCAGCCAGCACCTCCAGGATGGTAGTCATATCCCTGATGGAAATACGCTCCCGCAGCAGATTTGCCAATACCTTCTGAATATCGCCCACGCCCAAAAGATCCGGCACAACCTCGTCCACAAGAGAGGAGTTGGTTTTCTTGGCATTGTCCACAAGGTTCTGAGTTTCCTGACGGCCCAGGATTTCATCGGCATGAGCCTTGATGACCTCTGTCAGATGGGTTGCCAGCACAGAAACCGCATCCACCACCGTATAGCCGTTCAGCTCTGCCTGTTCACGGGAAGCCTCCGGAATCCAAAGAGCCGGCAGGCCAAAGGCCGGTTCCACCGTCTCAATGCCCTGGATTTCCTCAAAAACCGTTCCTGAGTTCATTGCCAGGAAATGGTCCAGCAGCAGCTCGCCCTTGGCAATCTCAATGCCCTTCAGCTTGATGATATACGCATTCGGCTTAATCTGGATATTATCCCTGATGCGGATGGTCGGTACAACCAGGCCAAGCTCCAGCGCGCACTGACGGCGTATCATCACGATACGGTCAAGCAAATCGCCGCCCTGCCCTGTATCCACCAGAGGAATCAGGCTGTAGCCAATCTCCAGCTCCATCGGGTCAACCTGCAGGAGCGAAACGATATTCTCCGGCTTGGCAGCCTCGTTTTTTGTCTTTTCCTTCTTTTCCACCACAGCAGTTTCCTGCACCTGCTTATCTCCGTTGGAAATCTGTCTGCCAATGAAGCCGCAGGCACCAGCCAAAACAGCAAAAGGTGCGCCAGGCAGGCCCGGCACGCACGCCATGGCCAGCAAAACACCGCAGACAATATAGAATACCCGGGGCTTTGCCCCCAGCTGATGAATCAGGTCATAGCCAAGATTGCTCTCAGAGGCTGCGCGGGTAACGATGATACCGGTCGCAGTGGAAATCAGCAGCGCCGGAATCTGGTTTACCAGTCCCTCACCTACCGTCAGCAGCGTATAATTCTGGAGTGCCTGGGTAACGGTCATATTGCGCTGCACCATGCCGATGACAAAGCCGCCCACGATATTGATGACGATGATGATGATTGCCGCGATGGCATCACCCTTGACAAACTTGCTGGCACCATCCATAGCGCCGTAAAAATCTGCCTCACGCTGAATCTTCCTGCGCCGCTCACTTGCCTCGGCATCCGTGATGGCTCCCTGATTCAAATCTGCATCAATCGCCATCTGCTTGCCCGGCATAGCATCCAGCGTAAAGCGCGCCGATACCTCGGCTACACGCTCGGCACCCTTGGTAATAACCAAAAACTGGATGATGATCAGAATGATAAAGATGATGAAACCTACAACCGCATTACCACCGACAACGAAGTTGCCGAAAGAGCTGATGACCTCGCCGGCATAGCCCTCCAGCAGAATCAGTCGGGTAGAGGATACATTCAGAGCCAGCCGGAACAGCGTCGTAATCAGCAGCAGCGATGGGAACACAGATAAATCCAGTGCCTCCACATTATAAATCGCACTCATGACAACAACCAGTGCCAAAGTGATATTCATACACAGCAGCAAGTCCAACAGCAGTGTAGGCAGCGGAATAATCATCATCACAACAATAGTTACGATGCCTACTGCAATCATTATATCACTATATTTTTTTACAAAGCCGGTCTTGCCGGCAGCGACCTCCAATGCAGCCATACTCTATCTCCTGCTCTCAATTCAGGCAAAACGCTTCTTGTGGCGGTGCCTGAGTTTATATACATAAGCCAAAACCTCTGCCACTGCCTGGAACAGCTCCTGGGGAACGCTTCCTCCCACATCGACTGCTGCATACAGGGCACGGGCCAACGGCTTGTTTTCGACAATCGGTACCCGGCTCTCCCGGGCAATATCCTTGATGCGGTGTGCAACGGCATCCTGTCCCTTTGCCAGTACCACCGGCGCAGCCATGCCGCTTTCATATTTCAGCGCCACAGCAAAATGGGTCGGGTTGGTAATAATGACATCCGCCTTGGGCACCTCCTGCATCATGCGCGCCATCGCCATCTGACGCTGCTTCTGGCGAATCTTGCCCTTGATCTGCGGATCGCCCTCCTGCTGCTTGAATTCTTCCTTGACCTCCTGCTTGCTCATTTTCAGGTCCTGATTGTGCTGCCATTTCTGATACATAAAGTCCAGAACCGCCATCACCATGAACAGGCCAATGATTTTAAAGGCCAGATTGAATACGACCTCGGATACCTTGGCGGCCCCCGAAAAAATATCCGTAAAAATCAGCTTGGGCATCTGCAGAAGCTCATCTGAGAGATAAACATAGACCAGCGAACCAATAATCAAAATCTTCAGCAGGGATTTAACCAGCTCCACCAGAGAACGCTTGGAAAAAATCCTGCCAAAGCCGGTAATCGGGTTCAGCCTGCCCGGGTTGAAGCTCAGCTTCTCCATGGAAAAATGGAAGCCCACCTGGACAATATTCATCGCCAGACCGATAATCATGATGAATACCATCAGCGGCATAGCTGTCTTGGCAATCAGAATCACAATACCGATAAAAAGCTGCATGACAGTTTCTTCATTGATGTCAAAGCTCAGGTTGCCAAAAATATAGACGGAATAATCCATGATGTCCTTGACGACAGTACCGCCAATCATTTTCAGGGCAAAAAAACCCGCCAGCAGAACGAACGCTGCGCTGATTTCCTGACTGCGCCCTACCTGCCCTTTCTTGAGAGCATCCTGCTTGCGCTTGGCAGTCGGGTCCTCTGTCTTTTCCCCGGCAAAAAGCTGCAGGTCAAAGGCAAAATCAACCCCGCCGGAACGGAGCCTTTCCCCGGATGCCGATTTTCTATTGTAACGCCCGCAATGCGATGGAAATATTCCCATACATTTCATTGAACAACACATCCAAAAACATAACATAAAACGGCATAATGACCGCCACGGTAAAAATACCAATAACAATCTGCATGGGAATGCCCACAACGAAAATATTCATCTGAGGCATCGTCCTTGCCAGCACACCCAGGGAAACATTGGTCAGCAAAATGGCAAAGGTCAGCGGCATGGCAATCTTCATGCCGGTCACGAAAATCCCGCCCACAAAGTCCACCATCAGCATCGCCAGATCCGTATTGAAATTCATCCCCAGCAGGGGGATTGAATCAATGCTGCCCACCAGTGCAGCCAGCAGTACATGGTGCCCATTTGTCACCACAAAAACAATCAGCGTCAGATAATACAAAAAGCTGCCGATCAGCGGGTTCTGCTGGTTGGAGGTCGGATCCATCTCATTGACCACCGCAAATCCTGCCTGCATATCCATAATCTTGCCCGCCATGTTCACCGACATCAGCACCACATAGGCAACAAAGCCAATCAGCCAGCCAATGAACAGCTCCGAGAGCACCGCCAGGGTATACCCCAGTACAGAGACAGGTGCCTCCAGTGCCATCTTCTGGTCCACTACCGGGAACAGTACCAGCGTAATGGTAAAGGCAATGCTGGCACGAAAATAAACAGGTATATTCTGGCTGCCCCAAAAGGGAGCAATCAGAAAAAGCCCGCTCATCCTGGTCAGCAGCAGCAAAAACACCGCCGCATGATTCTGCAGCAAATCATAAAAATCCACAGCCCCACCTCATCACCCAATATAATAGGGCAGATTGACAAAAATATTCGTTACATATTCCACCATCAGCCTGAGCATCCAGGGCCCAAAAACCAGGATTGCCACGAACACCGCCACAATCTTCGGAATAAACGCCAGCGTCTGCTCCTGGATGGAGGTTGTCGCCTGAAAGACGCTGACCGCCAGACCTACCAGCAGCCCCAGTCCCAGCATCGGAGCCGAAATCAGAAGCACCATCCTGAGTGCCTCCTGTGCCAGCTGTATTATCAAATCTCCTGACATAATACCTCACCTGCCTGCTATTTAAAGCTCACAATCAATGATTTGATCAATAGATGCCACCCGTCCACCATCACAAAAAGCAAAATCTTGAAGGGCAGCGAAATCATTACCGGCGGCAGCATCATCATGCCCATGGACATCAGGGTACTTGCCACAATCATATCTATGACGATAAAAGGCACATAAATCATAAAGCCTATCTGAAAAGCAGTTTTCAGCTCGCTTATCATATAGGCAGGAATCAGCGTAAAGGTAGAAACCTCCTCCGGGCCATTCGGCCTCGGCCCGTCCGCCAGATTGACAAATAATGCCAGATCAGCCTCCCTGGTCTGCCTGAACATGAATTCACGCAGCGGCTCCACTGTATTTTCGATGGCCTGCTCCTGTGTAATCTGTCCCGCCAGATATGGCTGCAGACCGTTTTCATTCGCCTGGCTCCAATAGGGTGCCATGATATAAAAGGTCAGGAACATGGAAAGACCAATAATCACCATATTCGGCGGTGTAGTCTGTGTCGACAAAGCATTGCGTAAAAAACCAAGCACCACAACAATCCTGATAAAGGCAGTAGTCATTATCAGAATCGAGGGTGCTATGGACAGGATTGTCAGGACAGCCATCAGCTGCAGCGTTACAGCCACATCCTGGGGATTTTCTGATGACCCGACATCAATATTCACATTGGGAATCAGGGGTGCGGCCTCAGCTGTCCCCATCAGCACAAACACTAAACACAGACCTGCTATGCAAGGGCCCAAAAGCCTCTGTATTTTGATCAATATCTCCACAACTCCTTATCCCCTGCGATTCAGTCCTTCACGAAACAGCGACGGCACTCGCCTGGTAAGCTCCTCCAACGAAGAAAGCTGGCTGGCAAAGGCGCTGTTGTCCAAAGGCTGTGCTACAGCCTGTCGTCTCAGCCGGTCAATCTCCTCAGGATCCTCTATCTCACCCAGGAGCGTTATCTGATGGTCAGTAACCCCCAGCAAAAGAACCCTGCCGCCGATTTCCACCACGCAGACAGATTTATTTGGCCCCAGGGCCAGATGCTCCATCAGTCTGCCGCCGGTCTCAGAGCTTTGCCGCTGAAACCGTCCGCTCAAAAATCTGGACGCAAAATATGCCATGACAACCACAAAGGCAAATACAGCCACCAGACTGATTAAATATGCCAATGTTGACCACCATGACATTTGAGAAGGCTTTGGATCAGTATTGTCATAACCGGACAGATAGCCGCTACCTGCACCAGCCGTATCAGCAGCTGCCGCCAGACAATCCGGCGACAGCAGTGAAAACGCCAAAATAAAAATACATAGGACAGATGCCATGGAGCAGAAACGACTCCAGCTCTTCATCAGCCGACAGCTTTGCGGACTGCTTCCAGTACGCGGTCTGGCTGGAAAGGCTTTACGATGAAGTCACGGGCACCCGCCTGAATTGCCTCAATAACCATTGCCTGCTGGCCCATTGCGGAACACATTACAATCTTCGCATTAGGGTCAACCTTTTTGATTTCCTTGACGGCACTGATGCCATCCATCTCAGGCATAGTTATATCCATAGTAGTCAGATCAGGCTTCAGCTCCTGATACTTTTCCAGTGCCTTCATACCATTCTCAGCCTCACCAACTACCTCGTATCCATTCTTGGTCAGAATGTCCTTTACCATCATTCTCATGAATGCTGCGTCGTCAACGACCAATACTCTAACTGCCATTTGTCATCTCTCCTTGTCTATATTTAATGTATAACAAGCTAAATCAATTCTATAATCAACACCATTGTACTTGAAACTTGTCCAAATTTCAAGCATTACTGCAAATCGAAGCTATTTTTATGAAATCACAGCGACTGCACACGCTCCATCGGGCTGACAATCTCCGTAATACGCACGCCAAAGTTCTCGTCTATGACAACGACCTCGCCTTTGGCGGTCAGCTGTCCATTGACCAGCACCTCCACCGGTTCCCCTGCCAGCTTGTCCAGCTCGATGATCGAGCCTGTGGAAAACTCCAGTATCTCCCGGATGGATTTTTTGGTTCTGCCCAGCTCTACCGTCACCTGCAAAGGAACATCCTTGATCAGGCTGATATTCGCTGCGTTTACCTCCACCGGCTCATTGGTCAGCGGCGTAAACTGTGCATTCTGTACAGGCACCGTCGGCGCTATCACATTGTTCTGCGCATAGGAAGGCTGTGCATATACCGGCATGGCCATCGGCGGTGCCGCATACTGCGGCTGCTGAGGCATCTGTGGTGCCTGCTGAGGCGGCGGCGGTGTCTGCTGCTGCGGCGGCATCGGTGCAGCCGCAGGCTGTGGTGCCGGTGCTGCAGGAGCAGGTGCCGGCGGTGCAGGAGCAGCTTCAGGTTCTGCCGCTGCCTCCGCTCCGCCTCCCATCAGGAAGCTCACCATTTCCTTCGCTACATCCAGAGGCAAAATCTGCATGATTTCGCTGTCAATCAGACCGTCAACCTCCATACGGAAGCTGATTTTTGCCACCGGGTCATCGTTTTTCATCAGCTCGGTGATCTTCTCCTCCGCACCCAAATCAATCAGATTTACATTTGGGGGAGAAATATCAATCTTTTTATTGAACATGGTGGACAGGGATGTTGCCACCGTGCCCATCATCTGATTCATGGCCTCTCCCACAGCGCTCATGTGGATTTCATTGAGCTCATCCTGTGGATTCAGTCCATCGCCGCCCATCATCAAATCCGCGATGATAGAGGCATCAGAAGCCTGAATAGCCAAGATATTATTGCCGTTTATGCCTACTACATAGCCAACCTCAACCACCAGATACGGCATTGGATACTGATTCTGAATGGTCGACATGGTATCCAGGCTGACAGCAGGCGTAGTAATATTCACCTTATGTCCCAAAAGCACCGACAGGGTTGTAGCAGCACTGCCCATGGAGATATTGCCTATCTCACCCAGGGCATCCTTTTCCATATCGTTCAACAAATCATCTGATACCGCAGCATCATTAGAAGGAGCAGCCTCCGGTATTCCACCAGCCAAGAGAGCATCAAGCTCCTCTTGCGTCATGTTAGTCATTAGTATCTTCATCTCCTTCCGAAATTACTCTGGTAATCTGTACTGCTTTTTTCTTGCCAGAGGTACCAGGACGACAATAAAACTTTTCCATATTGCCAATGATACATTTCAATTCACTATCGACCTTGGTATCCATCTGCAGGACATCCCCATAGCTCAGGGACAGAAAATCCTGCAGGGATATATCAAAAACCCCCATCTGGACAATGACAGGAACCACCGCTTTATCCAGCTTGCGGCGTATAATAGCCTCATGCTCAGGATTGTCCTCCTTGTTCACAGAGGCCGCCACCCAGAAGGTAGTCGTCAGCTTGGACATAATAGGTTCCAGCACCAGATAAGGTATACAGATATTCATCAAGCCCTCTACAGTGCCAATCGTGACCTGCAGAGTAATAATCACCACCATGTCATTAGGCGGTACGATCTGTGCAAACTGAGGATTCGACTCCATTGCCTCAATCCGCGGCGTGAACTTGACCACATTCGTCCATGCCTCCTGAAGGTTGCTCATGGCCTTGTCGAACACCCTGCGGATTACTGCCTCTTCAATCTCGGTCAGCACTCTCGACTTGAGGGTATTGTTCCCCTGTCCGCCGAAAACTCTGTCGATGATGGCAAAGCAGCTCCCCGTATCGAACTCCATGATGATATTGCCCTTGAGAGGCGATACCGCCAGAATACCGATTACGCTGGGATTGGCGATGGACTGCACAAATTCCTGATATGTAAGCTGCTCTACCGAGGCTACTTCAATATTTACCAGTGCCCTCAGATAAGTGGACAAATAGGTATTGAACAGCCTTGCAAAATTGTCATGCAGCATATTAAGGGTTCGAATCTGGTCCTTTGAAAATTTATCCGGCCTTTTGAAATCATAAGTCTTGACCTTTTTCTGCTCTTCCTCTGCCTTCATTTCATCGGCACTTACATCGCCTGTAGCAAAGGCTGCCAGCAGCTTATCTATTTCAGACTGGGATAATACATCATCTGCCAAGCTTCATCCCCCTTTCTACCTTAGTATTTTTCATTTTATCTATTGCAGCAGGAAGCTCGTAATATACACATCATATACAGAGCCTTCTCCCAAAGCCTTATTCAGCTCTGCCTTTAACTTTGCCTTCAAATCATCCTGTCTGGAAGCATCCAGCTCCTCCACCTTGACGGTGCGGATATTCTGCAGCGTGGTATCCATTATCTTGGTCTCCGCTGCCGGCTGCAGCTTGCCATCAAGGACATTTTCCTCTCTGTCAGGATTCAGCTCAACCGTGATTCCCACCTTCAGGAAACGGCTGGCCTTGATGCCGCCGACATTCGCAATGATTCCTTCCTTGGGGTCACCCAGCTTGACAAATACACCAGGGTCGTGATTCCTGTTTTCTGCAGCCTGCTGAGTTCCTGTGGACATGAACTGGGTGGTGACAAAATATGAAATACCGCCTGCCAGCACAAGACCTACCAATATCAGCACAACAACGATAATTATGGGGAATTTCTTACCGCCCTCCGCTGGTGCCGCTTCCTCGGTCTTTTCTTCATCAGCCATTGTGTTCCACTCCTTCTCTTTTACTCTATAACATCAGCCCTTTGCAGGGTTGAAATACACTCACATTAATCATTTTACCAAGATTCTGCTAAATTACAAGTATTATAAGAAAATCTTATCACAAAAAGGGTAATTTGGGCTAGATACCTGGCATGAATTTCTGCTATTTATATAAGGCCCTTTTATAAGCCATCACCTTGCGCACGATGTCCTCCATACGGTCCTGGACTATCAGCTTTTTGCCGTTGGTCAGGGTAATGACCGTATCAGGGGTTTCTTCCATGCTCTCGATTATTTCAGCATTGAGGATGAATTCTCCTTTTATTCCGTCCGAGTTGAATTTGGTCAGCTTAATCATATATGTTCCTCCTCAAATACAGCATAAGCAAAATATAAGATAAATAGTATAAATGCGTCTGACAAGCAGCAGCCGCAAGCCTGCAAAAACATATTTTCACAGCTTACGGCCGCCTGATGTCAGTTACCGGCTTTGCAGCCAATCTGCAAAGCCTAAAAGAATCCTACTTAGCGCTTCATATTGATGAGCGTGTCCAGCAGCTCATCCGAAACGGTGATGATCTTGGAGTTGGACTGATAACCGCGCTGGGTAACAATCATATCTGTCAGCTCGCTCGCCATATCAACATTGGACATTTCCAGAGAAGATGGCGTAACCGTGCAGCCCAAGTCATTTATGGTGCCGATATTCGGTGTGCCGGAGTTATTGGATGCGGTGTACAAGGAGTTGCCGTTCTTGGTCAGACCGGCAGCATTGTTGAACTGGGCAATCGCCACCTGTGCCTCCTGCACCGTCAGTCCATTGGTATAGGTGCCGGTAATGACACCGCTGCTGTCAATAGATACACTCTTCAGAGTACCGGCAGCATTGCCGTCAGTCGAAGCAAAGGCTGTGCTGCTGCCTGCATACTGAGTAAGGCCGGTAAAATCCATATTGACCGTCTGAGGACTGCCTGAGCCATTATCCAACTTCAAGGTTGTAGTTCCGTTGCCGGAATCATAGCCGCCGTTGACATTGAATTTAACAGTAGCATCCGTCATCTCTATGGTTATATCCTTGCCATTGGCATCCTTGATTACCTGCTTGCCGCTGCCATCAGGATTGACAGATATCACCCAGGTGCTTCCTGCTGTACTTGCTCCGGTCTTGGTCATATAAACGGTCACATCATGGGCATTGCCCAGGGAATCATACACTGTCAGCAAAGTAGTCTTCGGCTTGCTGGTATTCATCTTGTAGGAACCGGAGGTTTCCGTGGTGGTAGTACCATCTGACATCTTCAAGGTAATGGCAGTAATCTTCTTGCCGCCAACAGGTGAATTCTTGCCAACCGTAATAACATCCGTATTAGCTGCGTCAACCTCTTCAGTCGTGCCATCCTCCAAGGTCAAAGTCATGCCGCTGATCATCGGCTCTGCCGCATCTAAATTCTTCGTAAAATCTGCTTTTGCAGTTGCAGTTGCCGCCATGCTCTTGCCGGCAGGAATGCAGATATCCGTTGTTTTGCCGCCGGTGCTGACAGTCTCACCAACCTTGCCGCCCATCCAGCCCTGTACCTTCAGGCCATCGCTGTTGACATAGTAGCCCTTGGCATCGAATTTAAAGTTGCCGTTACGGGTATAATAGGTCAAAGCACCGTCATTGACCATAAACAAGCCATTGCCGGAAAGGCACAAATCCGTATTGACGCCTGTAGACTGAACGGAGCCGTCAGTGAACAGGGTATCAATAGACGAGGTAGCCGAGCCAAGTCCAATCTGCTTTGGATTGGTACCGCCCCTGCCATCTGCAGGTGCGGAGGCACCGCTCAGGGTCTGGCTCAGGGTATCCGAGAAGGTTACACGGCCTGATTTAAAGCCTGTGGTATTTACATTGGAAATATTGTTGCCCACCACATCCATACGGGTCTGGTGATTCTTCAATCCGGAAATACCGGAGTAAAGTGAACGCATCATAATGAATCAATCTCCTTTTCTGGAGCGGCTTCTCCGGGATGCTTCCATCGTTCCGCACCCCCGGCTTCCTAAAAGGTCCAGCCTGTCAGAGAATTGCCGCACTGTCAATATTCGTAAAAATATTTTCCTTAGCACTTTTGCCATCCATGGCAGTAATCACGGTTCTATTGGTAACGCTGACTACCAGAGCCATATCATTCATGTAGATAAGTGACTCTCTGGCACCCTTTTGTGCCATTTTGTCCACCGTCTCATCCAGCTTCTGCAGATCCTGCTCACTGAAATCCAGCTGCCTGCTCTCCAAACGCTGTATAGCGTGGTTGGAAAAGCTGACCTTTTTGCTGGCACTGTCCAAAAGTTCTGCAAAGGACGAGCCGCCGGCACTGGTATTCTGCCTGTTTTGTACACCCTGTCTGAAACCGGATTTTTCCACTGGCAAAATAGGCTGTGACGGAAAGAAAATTCTCGTGTTCGACATCCTTCTTGCCTCCTATTGCTCAGCTTGCTGATGAATCGTCCGATGTAGTATCTGTACCGATACGGGTCAGAGTAGAAATATCCACCTTGGTCATTGCCTTGACCGTGTTGCCGTCCGAATCAGTTACCTCTGTCTCAACCATCAGAGACGGTGTACCATCCGAAATGCTGACACTCTTTGCCACGCCCTCATAGGTAGAAGTCGTACCGTCACTGTTGGTCGCAGTCCACTGTACCTGCTGTCCAATCATGCCGGTGAGCTGTCCCACAAGAATTGAGGTATCCATATTTTCTACGAGGCTGTACACATCGGAAAGACCGCTGGCAACCTCCGTCATCTGCTCCAGGGCAGAGAACTGTGCAAGCTGGGAAAGATATTCTCCGTTATCCATTGGGGACAAAGGGTCCTGATACTGCATCTGAGTGACCAGCAGCTTCAAAAAGGTATCCTTGCTGATATAATTGGAGTTGGTATCGGTAGTGGCTGTCTGGCTTGCCTTGTATTCATCATAATCATAGGTCACGCCATTGACAGTAATCGTATTGAGTGAACTTGCCATTTTCTGCATCTCCTTTCATTATACGGAATAATCTACGCCCCGGGAAATCTGGTTTCCCTGGCTGTCATGGACAACATTCTCCGCGGCATTCACCGGTTCTGCCGACAGTGCCTCAGCGGCTTCTTCAAAATCCTTCAAATCTGCCTGCTGGCTGCGCACCTGCTCGCCCTGAGCCTGCTGGTAGCCGCCCTGCTGTCCCTGGTTCTGCGGCAGCTGGCCATCCGGCAGCCCCGTCTGTACCTCTACGCTGTCCACCTTGATGCCCTGGTCATTGAGCTGCTGCTTGAGCTGCAGCATGGTGGTCTCCAGAACGGCCCTTACCTGAGCGTTATCTGTATGGAAGGTGGCTGTCACACCCCCGTTGCCATTGACCGAGACCTTGAGGCTGAGCTGTCCCAGATGCTCCGGGTTCAGCTTGATGATCATTTCGCTGTCTGCACCCTTCTGCAGCAGCTTTGCCTGCTCTACAATCTGCTTTGGGACATCGTATGCCTCATAGCTCCCGGCCGTCTGCTGAGTGCTCTGAGAGCTCTGTGTTCCCTGTGCATTGGACTGCGTGCCGTCCGGTATCTGCTGGATTCCAAGCCCCTGCCCATACTGAGTATCGGCATTTTTTGCATTTGTTCCATCCTGTACCGTCTGGCCATCCCCTGGAAGCACAACATCAAAAGCTGACTCCTCCGGCAGCTGTATGCCCTGCTGGACCTGGCTTTCCGCCATCGCCCCCTGCTGATTCTGCTGGAAGCTGCGGCTATTGCCCAGGTTCTCCTGCGGTGCAGCCTGAACGACCTCCACCGTCCCAACCAGCTCATTGAGCTGACTGAGAACCGTGCTGTCCTCCGTCTTCTGCGTGCTGTCGCCTGCGTAGACACGCTGCCCCGCCAAAAGCTCCAGCATCTGCTGGCTGCCTGACTGCGCCACCGTATTCTGGGACTCTGCTGGTGACTGCTGTGTCTGTCTCCCCAAAAGTGCCTCGATAGGCGTTGCTGCATACGGCTGCGTCTGAGCCTGCTGGGCTGGCTGTGAGCTGGTCTGCCCTGCCGCTGCAGGTGCAGCTTCTCCCTCAGCCGGCGTCATTTTTGCCAGCGCTGCTGCCATTTTGCTGTCAGCAGGCGGTTCCGCAGGCTGCTGCGCCTGCTCCGGTACAGCCTGTGCAGACTGCTGAGGAACAGCTGCCGCCGCTCCCTGCAAACGAGTATCCCCCGCAAAGTAGGTGTTCAGCTCTGCCATCGGCAGCTCCTGCAAAACAGGATTTCCTGCCGCTGCCAGCGCCGCTGCGGTTTTCGCGTCAGCAGCCGAAGTGTCAGTCTTTTCGCTGCCATCCCCGGTATCCCTGCCTTCGCCTGCATCCTTCTGCTGGTCCTTGCCTGCAGCATCCCCGGCCTTGGCATCCTCAGCCCCGGTATCTGCCTTGCCTCCATCCTCTGCCTTCTCAGGTGCATCATCTGTCTTGTCTTCCGGCTTTACTGTCTTGCCCTCATGGTCCTTGGCAGTATCATCGGTCCTGGCAGCTTTTTGTTCCCTTGCCTGCTGTGCCTCGTCCAGCGTTTTGGAAAAAGCATCCTTCTGGCAGTCTGTTTTGACGGCTGGCTTGCTGACAGCCACTGCTGCAGTTCCTCCTGCCGCCATAAGATTTACCTTAGTGTTCATAAATTCACCTCCT
>JAQUZO010000119.1 GCA_028691285.1 Anaerovibrio sp.
AGCACCCACAGGGCAAGCTGGTGCGGGTGATTCGCGGCACGGTTTTTGATGTTGCCGTGGATTTGCGTCAAGGTTCTGCTTCTTATGGGCAGTGGTACGGCGTGGAGCTTTCCGCTGAAAACAAAAAACAGTTTTATATCTCTGAGGGGTTTGCCCACGGTTTTTTGGTTCTCAGTGAGGAAGCGGAATTCTGCTATAAGGTGACGGATTTTTACCGGCCGGGGGATGAAGGCGGCCTCGCCTGGAATGATCCTGAGATAGGCATTGACTGGCCGGGAGTAGCAGGGGCCTATCCTGGCAGTGCGGATTCTGCCGGGTATACTATGGATGGAGTGCCGCTGAATTTATCTGAGAAGGATAAAGGCTGGGCAGGGCTCAGAGATACCTTTAAATTTTAGTTTTAAGGAGCAGATGCAGGATGAAGGTTTTTGTTACCGGCGTAGGCGGTCAGCTTGGCTATGATGTCGTAAATGAATTGCTGGCGAGAGGGCATGAGGTTATAGGTTCGGATGTGGCTCCTGTATACAGCGGTATCGGAACCTTTTCCGGCACTGTCCGTCCGGACTATATACAGCTGGATATTACGGCTGAGGAGAGGGTTGCTGCGGTCCTGCAGGAAATACAGCCGGATGCGGTGGTGCACTGTGCCGCCTGGACAGCTGTGGATGCGGCTGAGGATGAAGAGAATGCTTCAAAGGTCATGGCAGTCAATGCCCAGGGGACAGAGAATATCGCCAGGAGCTGCAGACTGCTGGACTGCAAAATGGTGTATATTTCCACGGATTATGTTTTTGACGGTCAGGGCACGGAGCCGTGGCAGCCGGACTGCCGGGACTACAGGCCTCTGAATGTATATGGCAGAAGCAAGCTGGCTGGAGAGCTGGCAGTTGCTGATTTGCTGGAAAAGTATTTTATCGTGCGCATTGCCTGGGTATTCGGCAGAAACGGCAATAATTTTATCAGGACCATGCTGAATCTGAGCAGGAAATATTCGGAGCTGCGGGTAGTGAACGATCAGATAGGCACGCCAACCTATACCTTCGATTTGGCGAGGCTGCTGGCAGATATGCTGGAAACGGAAAAATACGGCTTTTACCATGCGACCAATGAGGGCGGCTTCATCAGCTGGTATGACTTTGCCTGTGAGATTTTTCGGCAGGCGGGCTGCAGTGTCAGGGTTACGCCCGTGACTACGGCAGAATACGGATTGAGCAGGGCGGCAAGGCCATTCAACAGCCGCATGGACAAGAGCAAGCTGGCAGCAAATGGCTTTGCACCGCTGCCGGATTGGCAGGATGCTCTGGCAAGATATCTGGAGCAGCAGGATGGCTGCTGAATAAAGGAAAACGGCCTGCTGATTTTTGCACAGCAGATGATAATATGATTGTTTAAGCCCACTGGCAAGGAAGGAATGAATTATTTTATGGCAGGTAAATTATTTGGTATTGGTGTAGGTCCTGGTGACCCGGAGCTTTTGACTGTGAAGGCAATCAACGCAATCAGGCAGCTTGATGTGATTATTGCACCTAAAACAGAAAAGAAGGACGGCAGCGTAGCTCTGAACATAGCCAGACAGTACATCAGGCCTGCTACGGAGATTGTCTATCAGGTTTTCCCAATGACAGTGGGATTTGCAGCCGATGATACTGCCTGGCAGAATAATCAGAGGGAAATCCTGGCACTTTTGCAGCAGGATAAGAATGTTGGCTTCCTGACTCTGGGAGATCCGATGTTTTACAGCACCTATATCTATGTGTTCCGCTTATTGCAGGGCAAAGGCATAGATATAGAGACGATTCCGGGAATCCCTGCCTTTTGTGCTATCGGCAGTGCTACCGGGACGCCGATTGTGGAGGGGGACAGCATTCTCAGCGTGATTCCTGCCAACATGCCGGAGGCAAGAGTGCGTGAGGCACTCAAAACCTGTGACAATGCGGTTTTGATGAAGGTATATAAAAATTCTGACAGTGTCATAGATATGCTGACAGAGGAAAAAATGTCAGAGCAGGCAGTGCTTGCCAGCCGCTGCGGGCTGGATGACGAGCTGATCATCCGCGATATTACCCACGAAAAAGGGCGGAAGCTGAATTATCTTTCTACTATACTGACAAGACGGACAAAGTAATATATAGATATATAGAGGATTGCTGAATGATAGGTTTTTTGCGGGGCAGGGTTGCGTATTTGATGTCTGATTTATGCCTGCTGGATGTGCAGGGGGTGGGCTATCGTGTCTATATTGACGGAAACACCCACAGCCGGCTCAGGCTGGGACAGGAGGCAGAGCTTTTTATCCACACGAGCGTGCGGGAGGATGCCATCCAGCTTTACGGTTTTTACGGGCAGGAGGAGTATGAGCTTTTTCAGCTTTTGCTGACGGTGAGCGGCATCGGGCCAAAGGTTGCTCTGGGCATTCTGGGGGCTATCACGCCGGCACGGCTGTGTCAGGCCATTCAGAAAAAACAGCCTGCTGTGCTGGTCAAGCTGCCGGGGATAGGAAAAAAATCTGCGGAGCGCATGATTGTGGAGCTGAAGGACAAGCTGCACTTTGCGGATACAGGCAGCCAGACAGAGGCTTTGGCTGATTTCTTTGATGTGCCGGAAATCGGTGACGATGCTGTGAGCGAAGCTGCGGCAGCCTTGCAGAGCCTGGGCTACAATGCACAGCAGCTTGAGCCGGTGCTGGAAAAATGCGGCCGGCTGCGGGATGTGCAGGAGATTATTAAATTTGCTTTGAAGGAGCTTTCGGGGAGGTGATAGAGGTTGGAAGAAATCAATTACGGCGAATTTGCGCAGGAGCGGGTGCTGGACATGAATGAGCAGACCGGCGATGACTGGCAGTACAGCCTCCGTCCTCGTCATCTGAGAGAATATATCGGACAGCAGAAGGTCAAGGATAATCTGGATATTTTCATCAAGGCAGCCATGTCCCGCGGGGATGCTCTGGACCATGTATTGTTTTATGGGCCGCCAGGACTGGGCAAAACAACTTTGGCAGGTATTATTGCCAATGAGCTGGGTGTGAATTTCCGTGTGACCTCGGGACCTGCCATCAATCATGCGGGAGATTTGGCTGCCCTGCTGACGAATCTGGGGGAGCGGGATGTGCTCTTTATTGATGAGATACACCGTCTGTCCAGGAATGTGGAGGAGGTTCTCTACTCTGCCATGGAGGATTTTGCCCTGGATATTGTGATTGGCAAGGGGCCAAGTGCCCGTTCCATCAGGCTTGACTTGGCACCCTTCACACTGATTGGCGCTACAACCAAGGCAGGCTCCCTGGCGGGGCCGCTGCGGGACAGATTTGGCGTCATTTCCCGGCTGGAATATTATCAGCCGGAGGATTTGGTGCTGATTGTACAGCGGGCGGCGGAAATCCTGCAGATTCCCATTGAGGACAAGGGGGCCTGGGAGATTGCCAGACGCTCCCGGGGAACGCCCCGCATTGCCAACCGGCTGCTGAAAAGGGTCAGGGATTTTGCCCAGATAACAGGTGACGGAGTAATTACGGATGAAATTGCCGATACCTCACTCCGGAGGCTGGAGGTGGACAAGATAGGTCTGGACCATACCGACAGGCGGATGCTGGATACCATGATCATGAAATTTGGCGGCGGCCCGGTGGGACTGGATACTCTGGCGGCAGCTACCAGTGAGGAACGGGATACGATAGAGGACGTCTATGAGCCATATCTCCTGCAGCTTGGCTTCATCAACCGCACCCCAAAGGGACGGGTGGTGACCAGAGCAGGCTATGGGCATATGGGCGTACCTTATCCAGAGGCATAAGGTACAGGTATTTAAAGATGAATTTGTTGTTGCATATGTGCTGTGGGCCATGTTCCTGTTACCCTGTCAAGCAGCTGCGGCAGGAGGGAATCGAGCCGACAGGATATTTTTTTAATCCCAATATACATCCCTATAAAGAGTGGGATATGCGGCTGAAGGCTGCGGTGGAATTTGCCCAGAAGTCAGATATGCGGCTGATTGCTGATGAAAATTA
>JAQUZO010000120.1 GCA_028691285.1 Anaerovibrio sp.
CATTAATTATTTGCGGGATATAATGGGTCGGCGTGACCAGATCCAGTGTGGCAGCTCCTGCGGCCTGCTGCCCCAGGAATATTTCCCCCAGCTCCTCGTCGGTCACAGCCTGGCCTCTCTCCTCATGACTGATTTGATAATTCTGGCAAAAGACGCAGCGCAGATTGCAGCCGGAAAAAAATACCGTTCCGGCTCCAGCAGAACCGCTGCCGCCTGCAATCACCGGTTCCTCCCAAGGATGCAGGCTCACCTTTGCCACCAGGGCATTTTCACCGCCGCCGCAAAATCCTTTGCCGTGCAGGCGGTCAGCTCCGCAATCCCTGGGACACAGCCTGCACTCTGCCAGCAGGCTTGATTTATCAAGAAGCATCATCGTCCCTCCAGCAGGCTTTCATCCAAAACTGGCCCATACTTGGGCAGCCACCAGGAAATACTGCGCACACCATCGATATAGTGCTGCATCCTGTTCTCATCCAGCGGCCTGCCCTGGCTTCCCGGTATAGGCACCGGCTCCAGAGGAACCCGATCTGCTTCACCGATATAATCTCGGGTAATCCAAAAGCCGTAGTTGACCCCCTGGCGGCTGCTGCGTGTCAGGCTGGAGCCAATGGCATAATACTCAAAGCCCTTTGGAGCTACCAGCTCCATAATCGTCGGACCGATATCAATCTGGCTGCCTGCACTGTCCGGCAGCAGCGTGCCCTTGTGAACCCCCTGTCCCGTTACAATAAAGGGAACAGCATAGCGTTCATACATGGACGGTGTCTTGTCGATATTGTAGCGGTCTGCATGATCGCCCACTATCAAAATCAGGCAGCCCGGATACTGCTCCTTCAGCTTTTTTACAAAAGAAGCCAGCTCCCGGTCCGCATACCAGTAATGCCCAAGCTCCCTCAGCAGGCCTTCATCCTCCCGAATCACCTCCGGCAATAACGCAGCATTGAAACCCTTGGCCTCTACATCCACATTGTAGGGAGAATGGTTGGACACATTCAATATCACATTGAAGCTCGCCTGCTCCGCCGGCAATCTTTTGAGCAGCTCTGCGTAGAGGTATTCGTCATCACAGCCCCAGACACTGCCTCCGGCAGAGTCCGGCATATCCCCCCTGCCATAAAAATGCTGAAAGCCCTGTGCCTGAGTGAAGCTGCCTATCCTTTCCCAGCTGGCAGGACCTGCATACCAGAAATTAGCCGTATAGCCCAGCCGCTGCAGCTGGGGAGCCAGGGCCGTGAGATATGGCCCGGCAAAGGATTCCGGCATGGTAGTCAAATATAAATTGGCATCTGCCAGGCCCGTTGTCACGCCGGTCAGCGCCGAGATGGTACTGCCTCCGTTAGGCAGCATAGTACCGCAATAATCGCTGTCCGGTGCAGCAATCAGCTCCTTCATGCCGTCAGCAATATGCAGATCACGATATTTATCCAAAAGCGGCCAATTGGCATAGCTTTCGGATATGATGAGAAAAATCTGCTGCGGTTTGACAAGCTGTGCTCCCTGTGCCTGACGCCGCAGATAGTCCTCCAGATTGCAGCTGCTGCCTTCCCTGCCGGAAAGCTCCGCTGCCAGCCCCTGTATCTGAGCTGCCGTAAAATTCAAACCATTGCACGCCAAAAGACGGTTATTCATGCGATAACCACGATAAATAGCCTGATAATCATCCAAAACAGCTTCATTCATGAAGCTGTCGTTGGTCACACCGACATTCTCCCATTCCAGGGCTGTTTCCCAGCCCCAGCTGCCTCCAAAAACAATCAGGCGCCCCAAAATGTACAAAGCTGCCGTCCATGCCAAAGCCTTCAGGTATTTTTCTCCGGAAGACTCCCGCCTTCTGAAGCTTGGCTTCTCATGCCTCCATTCCAGAAGCATCTGCAGGAGCCGCCACAGTACAAAGGCGAGCAGTAATGCTCCCGCCAGGCGCACCGGCAGATTGAATTCCTGCACCAACGAAACAAGGAGCGCATACATGTCATCGTTCCCCGCATTGAACACCAGCTGATTGAACCTGCTGTGGAACTGCCGATAATACGGAAAGCTGGCTATGAACAGGACAGAGGACACCGTCAGCACTGCACCGCTCAGCACAAGCTCCAGCCGCCGTCCCCACTCCGGAGAAACAAGCCGCATCAGACCGGAAGGCACCGCTGTCACCAGCATCAGAACGCCCGCAGTCTGGATGCTGAGCCTTGTCCCCAGAGACAAAACAGTATACAGCTCATCCAGGCCGCTGGCAGCCGCCCAATATTCCCGCAGGCACAGACAAAATACCAGCCTGCAAACAGAAAGGACTGAAAGATAATATAAAAATATCTTCAGTCCTCTATATAAACAGCTGCTCATGGTACTATAAGCTCTACTCCATATCTGGACAATGCCTCACAGATCTTCTCAGGCGGCATGGAATCGGTAATCAGGCCAGACAGGGTATCAATGGTCGCATAATTATAGTTGCCGTCTGTACTGAGTTTCCTGGACTCTGCCACCACATAGGCACGCTTGCTCACACGGATGATCTGAGCCTTGTTGATGCCATCCTCGATATCATAGGTAGAAACGCTGTTTTCCAAAGCATCTACGCCAATAGCTCCGACAAAGGCGATATCAGGCTTCAGGCGGGAAATGAAATCCATGGTCATGCCGCCCCAGAAGCCGTCACGGCTTTTGTTGATTTTACCGCCGGCAAAAACAACACGGATTTTGGGATGATTCGCCAGAATCAGCAAAATATCTATCATATTGGTAACAATGGTCAGCTCACGCTGGTCCTTTGCCAAAAGCTCCGCAATCGCAAGGTTGCTGGTGGAAATATCCAGAAACACCATATCCCTGTCATGGATCAGCTTGACAGCCGCATGAGCAATGCGCCGCTTTGCGTCCACATCCGTAGTCTTGCGCTTGCTGATTTCAATGACATGATTGTTTTCTCTCAGTACCACAGCACCGCCGTAAGTACGCTTCAGGCGTCCCTGCTTTTCCAAAGAGCCCAAATCCTTGCGGATACAATCCTCTGTAACGCCAAATTTCTCACTCAATTCCTTGACACGGACCTTGCCATCTGCATTCAGCATATTCATAATGCTTTCCTGGCGTTCCTCCAAAAACATACCATCACACTCCTAATTTACATCTATACAGTGGCAGCTTTGTGCACAGTTGCGCGGAGTTTGTGCTACCATTGTTCAATTTTCTATCAACAATGCCCAATAATTCCAATTTTCTATCATTTTACACGCAATATTACTTTTTATCAAGTAATATTTTTATCTATTGTTTATCTAGGAAAGAAGTCCTGTCTTTTTGTCTTTATTTTCCATTCTCTGTCAGCTTCTTCAAACAGTCGATATCCATATCCTCCGCCAGGACATATAAATAATCTCCTGCCTGCAGGGAAAGCTCCTTGTCCGGCACCAAACGGTACATCCCCCGGCGCAAATCTACCAGCACCATTTTCTCAGGCCAGGGAATGTCGCCTATCAGCCTGCCCGCTGCCGGACTGCCTGGATGTACCGTCAGCTCCAAAGCTGTCTGCCTGCCCCATTGTTCCGGCAGGGCCTTGCCGGAATCACTGCGCCTGAGCAGTGCCCTGTTCAGAAGCTCGTCATAGACAGGCCTTCCTCCCGCCACATCGGAAACCAGATATGCCGTCAGGGACACTGCTATCAGGGGCAGCATATGCTGAAAAGAACCTGTCATTTCCATTATCAGTACAGCACCTGTCACAGGTGATTTGACCACTGCCGCAAAATACGCTGCCATGGCAAAGACAATTATATCTGACAGATATACCGCAGGGAGCAATCCAAGAGCAATCAATACTTTGCCGAAAAATGCCCCTCCTGCAGCCCCCAGCACCAGCATAGGCAAAAATATGCCCCCCGGCACACCGGAGCCAAAGCAGACCATTGTAAAAAGAAACTTCCC
>JAQUZO010000021.1:0-11974 GCA_028691285.1 Anaerovibrio sp.
GGCAGCCTGCATGCTCCAGCATTGCCTGCCCTGCCGCATCATCAATGTTTACAACGGCAGCCTTGCCATTTTTGCAGCCGGGCTGAGAAACCAGATCAAAGAGGATGGTCTTGGCTTTTTTATAATTTTCCAGGGTCCCGTGATAATCCAAATGGTCCTGCGTCAGATTGGTGAACACTGCCGTATCGAATTCTATACCGGCTACCCGGTTCTGTGCCAGGGCATGGCTGGAAACCTCCATGACCACATAGTCCATATCAGCATCCCGCATCATGGCAAGGATGCGCTGCAGGTCCACCACATCAGGAGTGGTGTTGTGAATCGGCAGCACCTGCTCCTCCAGCATGATCTGAATGGTGCCGATCAGACCGACACGGCAGCCCATGCGGCGCAGCATGGCACGCAGCATATAGCTGATAGAGGTCTTGCCGTTGGTGCCTGTAATACCGATGATTCTCATGCTGCGGGCAGGATAATCATAGAAAAACGGTACCATGCTCTGCAGTGCCTGCCTTAAATCAGGCACCACCAGTACGGCCATCCCCTGCGGTGCTTCCATGTGCCTTGCCGTGATGATGGCGACAGCCCCCTTCTCCTTTGCCTGGGAGATAAATTTATGTCCATCCACATGTACACCTTCCATGCAGACAAATAACGCTCCTGGAACTATCTTACGGGAATCATGTTCTATTGCCTTGATTTCCAAACCGCCGTCGCCAATAAGCTCAGCGCCGGCTGTCAGCTCAGCCAATGCTCCCAATGTCTTTGCCATACCCATTCCTCCATATCGGACATATTGAATCTTAACCAATTTATTATACACCATTTTACATAGCTGTGTAGAGTTTTTTATATAGCAGCAGCAAAAGCAAAACTGTGAGAATATTTCTGCTCAGCAGGACGCAGCTCATGAGAGCGCACATCGCCATTTTCCTGCACCGGCACCCGCAAACCTCTGCCAGCTATACTTTTGTAAAAAAATAGAGACTGGTCATCCCAGCCTCTGCCTTGAGTGCTTTTACTTTCCGTCAGCAAAATATACCTGCTCCGGCACTGCCATTCCCAGCTTCTTTTCAGCTGTTTCCTTAATCCTCGTTGGATTTTTCAGTTGGGCATTGGTTATCCTCAGCTTGGCATTTTCCGTCTCCAGATTAGTCGCCTCTGAGCGTATATGCGTAATTTCAAAGGTCTTATCGGACAGCATGCTTTCACGGAATATAATCAGGAAGCCCATACAGGCTGTTACCAGCAAGAGCACAACCCAATGCCGGCGGAGGTTATTACGCTGCACAATCCTGCGCCTGATAACGCGCCTGCGGACATAGCTCTTCTGTTCCTGAGGCTCCTGGGGGAGCTCCAGATAATCATCTTCCTCTGCAAGTCTTCTGGCCAGCATAATTCAACCTCCTCTCCGTATATCACACTATATTCAGGGCATCCGCCCCCATCATACTTTTCCTCAGCTTTATCTGCTGCACAGACTGCCATTCATGGCTTTGCAGGCGGCAGCTTCTCTGCAATCCTCAGCTTGGCACTTTTCGAGCGTGAATTGTGCTCCAGCTCATCCTGCGAAGCCGCGTTTCCTTTGACCAGCAGCTTCACCTCAGGCTTATGCCCGCAGGTGCACACCGGAAGTCTTGGCGGACAAATACAGCCTCTGGACATCTCCTTGAGCACATTTTTGGCAATCCTGTCCTCAAGAGAATGAAAGGTAATAACAGCAATCCTGCCGCCCGGCTTCAAATACGACACTGCCGTACGAAAGGCATTCTCCAAAATCCCCAGCTCGTCATTGACCTCAATGCGTATTGCCTGAAAAATCCTCTTCGCCGGATGCCCGCCCTTGGCATTTCTGACCGCTGCCGGGACAGCTCTTTTGATGATATCCACCAGCTCGCCAGTGGTTTCTATCGGCTTTTCCCGGCGCGCCTCCACAATAAACTCAGCAATCCTCCTGGACCAGCGCTCCTCGCCGTATTCCTTGAAAATACGATTCAGCTCATCTGCAGAATAGCCGTTCACCACATCATGGGCACTGAATCCGGCCTGCTGATCCATGCGCATGTCAAGAGGTGCATCATGCATATAGGAAAAGCCTCTTTCCGAGGTGTCCAGCTGATGGGATGATACCCCTAAATCAAAAAGCACACCGTCAACCTGATCGACAGCCAAATCCTGAAGGATATCTGCCAGACGACTGAAATTGCTCTGTACAATATCTATCCTGCAGGCACATCCCTGCAGGCGCTCCCCGGCAGCCGCTATTGCTGACACATCCTGGTCGATGCCGATGAGGTGCCCCTCTGCTGTAAGCATATCGGCTATCCTGCGGGAATGTCCGGCACCTCCCAAGGTACAATCTACATAGATGCCATCTCTGTCAGTGACCAGCCCGGAAACAGTCTCCTGGGGCATTACGCTAATATGATGAAACTCCATGTATACTCCTTAAATTCCCAAATCCACAAGAGTCTCCGCAATAGAAGACACTGATGGATTGATTTCTTCGTTATATCTGAGCCATTCTTCCTTGCTCCAAAGCTCAATACGGCTGGAAATGCCAATCAGCACTACTTCCTTCTGCAGCTTGGCATGAAGCCGCAGATTGGCCGGGACCAAAAAGCGTCCCTGTCTGTCACACTCCAGCTGCCGTGCTCCTGAAAAGAAGAAGCGGACAAAAGCACGAGCCTCCGCCTTGGCTAAAGGAAGCTGCTTCAGCTTGACGGACAAGGCCTCCCATTCCTGCGTCGTATAAATGAACAGGCAGTTGTCCAGTCCCTTGGTGATAATGAAGCTTTCGCCTAATTCTGAGCGAAAATCAGCAGGCAGAATCACTCTGCCCTTTGCATCTATAGAATGCATGTACTCGCCCATAAGCATACTTCTTCACCACCTTACTTGGATATACTACCACATTCCACCACTTTTTGCCACTTTTTGCACACACAATTCATGATTTGCTGAAAAATGAGAAAATCTTCTCACGAAAGTATCTTCTTTTTTTGCAAAAAAAATCCCGTGTCCATACGCTCTGTATAAACACGGGATTGATTATTTAACTGAAAACAGCTCAGGAATCAGCGAAGGCATCCAGGATATTATCCTCCTCAGCCTCTGCTGCTTCACCATTGTACACTACCTTGATATTGCGGTAGCGGCTCATACCAGTACCGGCAGGAATCAGCTTGCCGATAATGACATTCTCCTTCAGGCCAATCAGCGGATCGACCTTACCCTTGATAGCAGCATCAGTCAGGACACGGGTAGTCTCCTGGAAGGATGCGGCAGACAGGAAGGAATCTGTCGCCAGAGAAGCCTTGGTAATACCCAGCAGGACAGGCTTTGCCACTGCCGGCTCCATACCTGTTTCAATAGCCTTGGTATTGGCTGCCTCAAAGATATTGATGTCAATCTGATCGCCCGGCAGGAATTCAGTGCCGCCGGCCTCCTCGATTGTCACCTTATGAAGCATCTGGCGAACCATTACTTCAATATGCTTATCGTTGATGCCTACACCCTGAGACTGATATACCTTCTGTACTTCGTACACAATATAGCTCTGGGTCGCCTTCATGCCGCAGATATGAAGGATATCATGCGGATTGATGGAGCCCTCGGTGATTTTTCCGCCAGTCTGGATATGCTCGCCGTCCTTGACTGCCAGGTGAGAACCAAACGGAATAATATACTCCCTCGCCTCGCCTGACTCAGGCATAACATATACAGTAAAGAGATTGCCGTTCTCCTTGACGGTAACGGTACCCTCAACCTCGGAAATAATCGCATTGTGCTTAGGCTTGCGTGCCTCGAACAATTCCTCGACACGAGGCAGACCCTGGGTAATATCATCGCCGCCTGCAATACCGCCGGAATGGAAGGTACGCATAGTAAGCTGTGTACCAGGCTCACCGATGGACTGGGCTGCGATGATACCAACAGCCTCACCGACATTGACCTCAGTATTGTTGGCCAAATCGCGGCCATAGCACTTAATGCACACACCATACTGGGATTTGCAGGTCAGGACGCTGCGGATAGATACAGTCTTTCTGACCTTGCAGATTTCATCCGCCAGGAATTTATCAACTGTATCATTGATGGAAGCAATCTTTTCACCGGTTTCAGGATTGATGATATCCTCTGCCAGCACGCGGCCCAGGATACGATCCTGCAGCGGCTCAATGACACGATTGCCGTCAACGATCTCTTCCACGGAAATACCGCGTACATTATTGTTGCGGACACGGACCTCCTTGGCGTCGCTGTTCAGCACCGCCTCGATATATTCCTCTGTCAGCTTGACACCGGCAGGAATCACCTCACAGCCATTGCTGTCTACAACATCTGCAGTAACTTCCTTGCCCAGCATCTGGTTCATCATTGCCTCACGGATGGATGCACGGACATTTTCCTCCGGAGCACCCAGCTGTACGGTTTCTGTTACAGATGAGCTGCCCACAATGGTATCATTGTTGTCAGACTGACCGCGGAGAATCAGCTCAGCTACACCAGCCTCACCTATCACCTGCATGTCCTCAGCCGTAAGCTCTGCACCGGTTTCCAGCAGAACCTCTCCTGTTTCCGGACTGATGATCTCCTGAGCCAGCAGACGGCCTGCCAGAGAATTCTGCAGTGCCTTGACGGCATCGGCTGCATTCTCAGCCAGCTTGGCGCGCTCACGCACCAGATTGATGCCGACTACATCACAGTCGTCCTCACGCACGATGACATCCTGTGCCACATCTACCAGACGACGGGTCAGATAGCCGGAATCTGCAGTACGCAGTGCAGTATCAGCCAGGCCCTTTCTTGCACCGTGAGAAGAAATAAAGTAATCAGATACGGACAGACCCTCACGGAAGTTTGCGGTAATTGGAATTTCGATGGTCTTACCGGATGGATCCGCCATCAGGCCGCGCATACCGGCCAGCTGGCGCATCTGCGACTTGTTGCCGCGGGCACCGGAGTCAGCCATCATGTAGATTGGATTGAACGGGTCATTGTTCTCATAGTTGTCATACATCTCATCCGCAACATCCTCAGTAGCCTTGTTCCAGACACTGCAGACCTTCTTGTAGCGCTCTTCATTGGTAATCAGACCACGGGAGAACTGACGCTCCGTCTTATTTACCTGTGCCTGGGCATCCTCCAGGATGTCCTTCTTCTTCGGCGGTACGGTAATATCAGAGATTGCTACTGTCATACCGGCAACACAGGCATAATGATACCCAAGATTCTTGACTGCATCGATAACCTCAGCAGTGCGGCTGGCACCCAGCGTCTCAAAGCATCTTGCCACCAGCTTGCCCAGCTGCTTTTTGTTCATCAGCACGCCCAGTGTCCACTGCCCGGTCTTTGCATCCTGTGCATAGGACCGAACCTGCGGCGGCAGGATTTCATTGAAAATCATACGGCCCAGGGAAGTGGTAACCAGTCCATAATCCTTGGTTGTGCCATCCTCCTGCTTTTCAACTATGCGCACCTTGATCTCTGCCTGAATATCCAGCTCCTGATGCTGGTATGCCAAAAGTGCCTCGTTGATGCCGGTAAACACCTTGCCCTCACCTGCAACAGGATACTCAGGAGAGGATTTTCTCAGCTTGGTCAGATAATAAGCACCCAAAATCATATCCTGGGAAGGAACGATGATTGGGCTGCCATCCTTTGGTGCCAGGATATGGTTAGCCGCCAGCATCAGTACGCGGGCCTCTGCTTGTGCCTCAGCAGACAGCGGCAGATGAATAGCCATCTGATCACCGTCAAAGTCAGCATTGTAGGCAGAGCATGCCAGCGGATGCAGCTTCAGGGCACGGCCCTCCGTGAGCACCGGCTCAAAGGCCTGAATACCCAGACGATGCAGTGTAGGCGCACGGTTCAGGAGTACAGGATGCTCCTTGATGACATCCTCCAGTACATCCCACACTTCCTCCTCTGCCCGCTCAACCTTGCGCTTGGCAGATTTGATGTTGTGGGCAATACCCTCGCCGACCAGCTTCTTCATAACGAACGGCTTGAACAGCTCCAAAGCCATTTCTTTCGGCAGACCGCACTGGTGCAGCTTCAGCTCAGGGCCAACTACGATAACAGAACGGCCCGAATAGTCAACACGCTTGCCCAGCAGATTCTGGCGGAAACGGCCCTGCTTGCCCTTGAGCATATCGGACAGTGACTTCAGCGGACGGTTGCCCGGCCCAGTAACAGGACGGCCGCGGCGCCCATTGTCAATCAGGGCATCTACTGCCTCCTGCAGCATGCGCTTCTCGTTGCGGACAATGATGTCCGGAGCGCGCAGCTCCAAAAGGCGCTTCAGGCGGTTGTTGCGGTTGATGACCCTGCGGTACAGGTCATTCAAATCAGAGGTGGCAAAACGGCCGCCGTCCAGCTGTACCATCGGACGCAGCTCCGGCGGAATAACCGGTACCACATCCATAATCATCCAGGACGGCTTATTGCCGGAACGCCTGAAAGCCTCTACAACCTCCAGACGGCGGATAGCACGGATACGGCGCTGCTGGCTGGCAACATGCTTCAGCTCCTCAGTCAGCTCCCTGTGCAGCACATCCAGCCCGTTTTTCAGCTCTTCAGTCTGCTGCTCCTCAGGCAAATCGGCCTCCAGCTCAATCAGAAGCTCCTTAATAGCCTCTGCACCCATGCCGACAACAAAATCACGGCCGTAATCCTCACGAGCCTTGCGGTATTCCAGCTCGCTCATCAGCTGCTTCTTGGACAACGGTGTATTTTTAGGGTCCAAAACAATATAGGACGCAAAATACAGAACCTTTTCCATTGCACGAGGCGGAATATCCAAAATCAGGCCCATGCGGCTCGGAATCCCCTTGAAATACCAGATATGAGATACAGGCGCTGCCAGCTCAATATGCCCCATGCGCTCACGGCGCACCTTGGAACGGGTGACCTCAACACCACAGCGGTCGCAGATGGTACCCTTATGGCGGATACGCTTGTACTTGCCGCAATGACATTCCCAATCACGAGTTGGTCCAAAAATTTTCTCGCAGAAAAGACCGTCCTTCTCTGGCTTCAGAGTACGATAGTTGATAGTCTCTGGCTTAAGTACCTCGCCATGAGACCACTCGCGTATCTTATCCGGAGAGGCCAGGCCTATGCGCATTGAATCAAAGTTATTTACATCCAACAAGGAGGTGTCACTTCCCTTCCATTATTCTTCAGTAGTATCATCATCTTCGGACATAAAGATATTCATGTCGTCATTATCCTCTGCAGCGTCATCATCGCTTTCGATATTCGCAATAAGGCTGCCGTCATAATCATCCTCATCACTCTGAGGCTCATCGTCATAATCAGGTACATACTCCTCGCTGGCCGCAGCTCTGCTGCTGTCATCTACAGAATCCATATCTGCTTCACGGACAACATCCTTGATGTTGATATCCTCTTCATCATCATCCTGCACCATGATTTCGTTGGCATTTTCGTCCTGAACCTTGATATCCAGGCCGATGGACTGAAGTTCTTTGATGAGTACCTTGAAGGATTCAGGCACACCAGGCTCAGGGATATTTTCGCCCTTGACAATTGCTTCATAGGTCTTGACGCGTCCTACGACATCATCAGATTTCACTGTCAGTATTTCCTGCAGCGTATATGCTGCACCGTATGCCTCCAGTGCCCATACCTCCATCTCACCGAAGCGCTGGCCGCCGAACTGGGCCTTGCCGCCCAGCGGCTGCTGGGTTACCAGAGAGTATGGTCCTACGGAGCGGGCATGAATCTTGTCATCAACCAAATGATGCAGTTTCAGCATATATACACAGCCTACAGTGACCTTGTTCTTGAAAGGCTCGCCTGTACGACCGTCATAGAGAACGGTCTTGGCTGTAGGATCCATGCCGGAAGCACGGATTGTATCGAATACATCGTTCTCACGGGCACCGTCAAATACCGGTGTCGCAATATGGATGCCCGCTTTATCCGGCTTTGGCATACCGTATTTATCAAAATCATAACCGATGGCACGCAGGCGTGTTTCCACAGTAGGATCGCCCTGCTTGATCTGAGTGCCCAGATTGCGGATAGCCATACCAAGATGCGTCTCCAAAATCTGGCCGATGTTCATACGGGAAGGTACGCCCAACGGGTTCAGCACGATATCCACCGGAGTGCCGTCAGGCAGGAACGGCATATCCTCCTCGCGCATGATGCGTGAAACGACACCTTTGTTGCCGTGACGGCCGGACATCTTGTCACCTACGGAAATCTTGCGCTTCTGAGCGATGTAGACGCGAATCATCTGATTGACGCCAGGATTCAGCTCATCGTTGTTTTCGCGGCTGTAAATCTTTACATCCACAATCTTGCCTGCCTCACCATGCGGCACACGCAGGGAGGTGTCGCGAACCTCACGCGCCTTCTCACCAAAGATGGCACGCAGGAGCCGCTCCTCTGCGGACAGCTCAGTCTCTCCCTTAGGAGTGACCTTGCCGACCAGGATATCACCGGTACGCACCTCAGCACCCTTGCGGATAATGCCGTATTCATCCAAATCCTTCAGACTGTCATCGGAAACATTTGGAATATCACGGGTGATTTCCTCAGGTCCCAGCTTGGTATCACGAGCTTCGCAGTCATATTCCTCAATATGGATGGAGGTGTAGATATCACGCTTGATCAGATTTTCACTGAGAAGAATAGCATCCTCATAGTTGTAGCCTTCCCATGGCATATAGGCAACAATGACATTGTAGCCAAGAGCCAGCTCACCATAATCGGTGGAAGGGCCATCTGCAATCGGCTGCATTGCCTCAACCTCATCCCCCTTGAATACGATAGGAAGCTGGTTGATGCAGGTGCCCTGATTGGAACGCAGGAACTTCTGCAGCTTGTATTCATCACGCTGCCCGTCAGAAGTGCGGACAACGATATTATCAGCGGTAACAGTTTCAACGACACCTGCACGCCTTGCCAAAATCATGACGCCGGAGTCACAGGCTGCCTTGTACTCCATGCCGGTACCAACCAGCGGAGCCTGTGTACGCAGCAGAGGCACAGCCTGGCGCTGCATGTTCGCACCCATCAGGGCACGGTTGGCATCATCGTTCTCCAGGAACGGAATCATGGCCGTAGCGATGGATACTACCTGCTTTGGCGACACATCCATGTAGTCTACCTTTTCTCGGCGAACCTCGGTCGTCTCCTCATGGATACGGGCAACCACACGCTCATTGATGAACCAGTCATTTTCATCCAGCGGTTCATTGGCCTGAGCAATAATCAGGCTGTCCTCTTCGTCTGCCGTCAGATATCTCACATCATCAGTAACAGTCTTGCTGTCCTTGTCCACACGGCGATAAGGGGTCTCCATAAAGCCGAAGCGGTTGATCCTTGCATAGTTAGACAGCGAACCAATCAAACCGATGTTAGGACCCTCCGGGGTCTCAATCGGACACATGCGCCCATAATGAGAGTTATGTACATCTCGTACCTCAAAGCCTGCACGCTCACGGGACAAACCGCCGGGGCCAAGAGCAGAAAGACGGCGCTTATGGGTCAGCTCAGCCAGCGGGTTGTGCTGGTCCATGAACTGAGACAGCTGGGAGGAACCAAAGAATTCCTTGATAGCTGCTACAACCGGACGAATATTGATCAATGTGGACGGATTGCTTACATCCTCCTGCATGGACATGCGCTCCTTGACCACGCGCTCCATACGGGAAAGGCCGATGCGGAACTGATTCTGCAGCAGCTCGCCTACAGAACGAACACGGCGGTTGCCCAGATGGTCAATATCATCAGTACGGCCCACACCCTGCACCAGGTTCAGCAGATAGCTGATGGAAGCCAGAATATCATTGATAGCAATGGTACGCTGACGATACTCCAGAGTCGGTGCACAGATCATCTGCATGGTATGTCCTTCATCATCACGCTTCACATGAACGACAATGGCATTGCCCTCGCCAAAGACAGCCTGCTCCTGTTCAGCTGTGATACCATCCAACATTTCTGCATCAATCAGGGTATCAGCAGGTACAACAATCTCACCCGTCTCCATATCCAGCAGAGGCTCTGCCAGTACCTGGCCCTGGATGCGGCGCTTCCAGCCCAGCTTCTTGGTCAGCTTGTAGCGACCGACAGTCGCCAGGTCATAACGCTTGGCATCGAAAAACAGACTGCGCAGCATCTGATGTGCGTTATCCACATTGAACGGCTCACCCGGACGGATACGGCGATAAATTTCCTCCAGCGCTTCAGCACCGGAGGTAGTATTGTCGCGCTCCAGCGTAGCTCTGATGGTGTCATCATCATCAAACAGTGCAAGGATTTCCTCGTTGGTGCCAAACTGCAGATTGGTGGTGCCAACCTTCAGATGGTCATCATTGCGTCCCTGAACGGTCGGCACGCCGTCGGAAGCAGCCAGCTCAGCAAGGCGGAGCTTTTCCTGCTCATTGATGTAGTTCAGTGCACGCAGGAACACAGTTACCGGCAGCTTGCGGGTACGGTCGATGCGCACAGAAATAACATCATTGGCGTCTGTCTCCAGCTCAATCCAGGCTCCGCGGTTAGGAATTACAGTGGAGTTGAAAAGGGATTTACCGGACTGGTCTACAGTTACACCATAGTAAGCACCTGGGGATCTGACCAGCTGGCTGACAATAACGCGCTCCGCACCATTGATAATAAAGGTACCGGAAGCAGTCATCAGCGGGAAATCGCCCATAAATACTTCAGAATCCTGAAAAATGCCGGTAGTTCTATCCAAAAGGCGCACCTTTACACGCAGCGGAGCTGCATAGGTGGCATCCCGTTCCTTGCTTTCATCCAAGCTATATTTTGGCTCACCCAGCTCATAATCAAGCAGTGACAGGCTTACCTTGCCCTGGAAATCTGAAATTGGAGAAATATCCTGAAAAATTTCCATAAGGCCTTCGCCCTTGGTATTATTTTCCCAGTCACCGATAAACCACTCATAGGACTTTCTCTGGATGTCCAGAAGGTGTGGCATTTCCATGACTTCTTTAATCTTTGCATAACTATACCTGGTTCTTTTGCCCACGGGCACAGGATGAAACATTAATTTATTCACTCCTTGCAAAAAATACTGAAAACAACAAAAATCCGCACATAAAAACAGAACGGAATCACAGTCCCCCTTCATGGGCTAAAACCACACGGCGCACTGCCAAAAGGCTGGGGCCTCTCCTCCGCCTTCTGCTGAATCCATTTAACTGATGCACGAATTATTTCTCTTTAGTAGCATTTTATTTTACATCGAAAATCAAATTTTGTCAATGCCTCACAGCACCATTTCCTGCTCAAAAAATAAGGCTGTGAAAAAATGCAAAACATTCCTTCACAGCCCATCAACCAATCCTCTCTTTAGAACTTAAACCGGCCAATCACCTTCTGCAAATCCTGTGCCAGCTCAGCAAGGCTCTGGGAAGCGGCTGTAACATCAGCCTGGGAGCTTTGCTGGGTATTGACCGCAGTTGAGATGGCATCTGTTTCGTCAGCTGTTTTAACGGCAATATTTTTCAGCTCCTCAGAGGTAGCAATGACCTCCTCGTTGCCGCTGGCAATCTCCGCCATCTGCCTGGAAACATCCTGCATCCCGTCAGATACCTGACGGATATGCTGTACCAGGTTATCAAACAGCTTGCCTGTAGTATTGATGGTCTCAGTGCCCTTTTCTACCTCTGCGGCACTGCTGCTCATCCCCTTGACAGCTTTGTCAGTATAGACGGTCGAGGTGTGTATCAGTTCAGCCACGCGCTCAGCGGCTTCCTGAGACTGCTCAGCCAGCTTCCTGACCTCCTCTGCCACAACAGCAAAGCCTCTGCCCTGTTCACCAGCCCTGGCAGCCTCAATAGCTGCATTCAATGCCAGCAGATTGGTCTGGGAGGCAATGGAGGAAATCGTGTCCACAATCTGGCTGATTTCTGTCGAATGCTCACCAAGAGCTATAATTGCCTCCTGTGCCTCTCCAATCTGCCTG
>JAQUZO010000021.1:12074-18454 GCA_028691285.1 Anaerovibrio sp.
CTGCCGATATTTTTCATGGAGGAAACTGAATCTATCGCCTGCCCCTCCTGACGTCTGGCATCTGTCATCACCACATTGACCGTATCGGAAATCTTATGCAGGCTCTGCGCCGACTGATCTGCTGTTGCATACAGCTCCTCACTGGCAGCCGAAACCTGCTGTGCCATATTGCTGACCTCTGTGATGATGCTGCGTATTCCCTCTCCCACCTCGGCTATGCTGTGTGATAATACACCAATCTCATCATCATTTTCAGCCGTGATATTGACGGCCAGATTACCCTTGGCCATTTCCTGGGCGCTGTTCATAATCCTGCGAATCGGTGCATCCACGCGCCTGTTGAAGATATACATGATCGCCGCACAGAGCAGCACGATAACCACCAGGGAAAGCCCCACGCTCACAGCAATAGCCTGATGGATTGCACCGTTATAGTCACTGACAGGCGCAGCCATCACCAGCTTCAGCCCAGTTGTTCCGATTGGAGCCGCAACTATATAGCTGTCATCTCCCAAGGCACTGCTTTCGACAGCAAAACTGGAATCTGCATCGCTGACAGCCTGAATCTTGCTCCCCAGGGCAGCCAGATCAGGGTTGCTGCTTTCCTGCAGCTTGTCCTTCATATTCATGGCATCATCGTGATAAGCAATCATCTGACCGGACTGGGTTACCACAAAAGCATAGCCATTTTCACCGATTTTGATGCTCCTGACATAATTTTCCAGTTCTGCCAAGCCAATATCAACAGTCAGCACGCCCTCCACCTTGCCATTGTGGATAATCGGATAGGAGCTTGTCATCATGGATGTCTTGGTAACCTCATCATAGGACGGCTCATCCCAAAAAACCTTCTGTTCTCCCTTGATGCCTTCCTTATACCATGTATACTGAGGATAATTATATGCTTCGTTGGAATATTCCATAGTCATGGAGATTGCATGACTGGCATCCTCAAAAAAGTACGGTCCGAACCACTTGCCTCGCTCAGGCACGGCATCGGCAGCATACCACAGACCGCTGCCGCAGATGATGGGATCTGAAGCTACAATCTGATTGATATAAGAATATGCCAGATCTATATCCCGTCCCGGCATGGATGACATCAGCCTGCCCAGGCCCTCAGTTTTTCCTGCTACCTGCGCCAGCCGGTAATCAAATTTCTTTGCCTCATAAGCCGCTTTGGATTCCAGCGTATTATATATCCCCTCCTCCATATTGCTGGACAGCTGCCTGATATTGACAAAGGTCAATATCCCCAGCAGCACTATGGAAACCAGTACAATACCCGCTATAAATACTGATTTTATACTTTTCTGCACAATAATCCCTCCTTGAAACAACACATCCATGAGCTGAGCTGATAATATAAGTTCAGTTATATCTTATACGGGTAAAGTTCTAGATTGATTTTCGTTTTCCTGCTTTGTTTCGGTATTTTAATATGTTAAATTGAAAATATTTTCTCTCAGCCTGCTTTTTTAATTTGGACAGCAAAAAAGACCACCGCTTACGCAGTGGTCTTAATTTCAACAGATATATTGAAGCAAAAATTACTTCAGCTCTACAGTTGCACCAGCAGCCTCGAGCTTGCCCTTCAGGTCCTCAGCATCAGCCTTGGATACACCCTCCTTAACAGGAGCAGGAGCACCGTCAACCAGAGCCTTAGCTTCCTTCAGGCCGAGACCAGTAGCCTCACGAACAGCCTTGATTACATTGATCTTGCTTGCGCCAGCGTCCTTCAGAACTACATCGAACTCGGACTTCTCAGCAGCAGCAGCACCGCCAGCAGCTGGAGCAGCAGCTACAGCTACAGGAGCAGCAGCGGATACGCCGAACTTCTCCTCAGCAGCCTTTACGAGCTCGGACAGCTCGAGAACAGTCAGGTTACCAATTGCCTCTAAAATTTCTTCGTTAGTCATTTTAAATTCCTCCGTATAATCATTGATTTAATCTTCAAAAATATTTTAAGCAAACAGAGCCTTCATCTGCCGATTATGCAGATGCCTGCTCCTCCTTCTGCTTACGAACTGCATCAAGCACAGTAACGATACTGCGGAGCATAGAACCCATAACACCAACGGTGTTGGACAGCGGAGCCTGGATGCTGCCCAGCAGCTTGCCGATGAGCACCTCTCTGGATGGGAGATTGGCAATCGCCTTAACCTCATCTGCGCTTACTACCTGTCCCTCAACGATACCAGCCTTGATGACCAGGATACCCTGTTCCTCCAGGTTGTTCGCCTTCATGAACTCGCTGATGACCTTTGCCGGAGCAACTGCATCATCCATAGATACAGCCATAGCAGTGGTACCCTCCAAATGAGATACCAACTCCTCCATGCCAGCCTCGGTAGCAGCAATACGAGTCATTGTGTTCTTTACTACATGGTAGTTTACACCAGCATTACGGAGCGCTACACGCAGTGCAGTGTCCTGAGCAACAGTAAGACCCTTATAGGAAGTCAATACAGCACCCTTGCAGCCAGTGAGTTTTTCTTTTAATTCAGCAACAATCGCTTGTTTCTTTTCAGTAACAGCCATGAATACACCTCCTCTCAACAATATAAGAGCAAAAACGGCCTCCGGCTGATTACCGGAGGCCGCAGTATTCCATGCTTTAACCATCCGGCCTCGGCAGGCGTTTCCTTTAATGGATACTCAGAGCTACAGCGCCCTGTATCCTACCTGCTGTCTACAGCCATAGACTATTTTATTATACAGCCCACAAAATGTCAAATATTATACATGAGCTACCGGAACGCCAGGACCCATAGTAGCACTGACAGTTACGGAGCGGACATACTGACCCTTTGCAGCAGCCGGTTTTACTCTAATTAAAGTATCCATCAGTGCATTAAAGTTAGCAATCAGCTTCTCCTGATCGAAGGAAGCCTTGCCGATAGGGCAATGTACATTACCTGCTTTATCGGTACGGTACTCAACCTTACCTGCTTTAATCTCACCGATAGCCTTAGCCAGATCCATAGTAACGGTACCCAGCTTCGGGTTTGGCATCAAGCCACGAGGACCGAGAATCTTACCAATACGACCTACGGTACCCATCATATCAGGAGTAGCAACTGCTACATCAAAATCAGTCCAGCCACCCTGAATCTTTGCTACGATTTCATCGGAGCCAACGAAGTCTGCGCCAGCGGCCTCAGCCTCGTCTACCTTTGCGCCCTTTGCGAATACCAGTACCCGCTTGGACTTACCAGTGCCATGCGGCAGCACGATAGCGCCGCGAACCTGCTGATCAGCGTATTTAGGGTCAACACCCAAACGCACATGAAGCTCAATGGTCTCGTCGAACTTTGCAGTTGCAGTCTTCTTTACGAGCTCAATAGCCTCTGCAGCAGTATAAACCTTACCGGTCTCAAGAAGCTTTACAGCATCCTGATATTTCTTACCTGCTTTTGCCATGAAAATTTTCTCCCTTCGTGGTAATAACGGTTTTTCCTCCCACGGGTTCTCTGCAATCAGCTGAACATCAGTCAGTGATCACAATACCCATGCTGCGTGCAGTACCCTCGATCATACGAGTAGCAGCTTCAACACTTGCAGCATTCAGATCCTGCATCTTGCTTTCTGCAATCTCCTGTGCTTTTGCACGAGGCAGCTTAGCAACCTTGTTCTTGTTAGGTTCACCGGAAGCCTTCTCAATGCCTGCAGCCTTCTTCAGAAGAACTGCTGCCGGAGGAGTCTTGGTGATGAAGGTAAAGGATCTGTCCTCAAACACTGTAATCTCTACTGGAATAATCAAGCCAACCTGCTTAGCAGTCCTCTCATTGAACTCCTTAACAAAAGCCATGATATTTACACCAGCCTGACCAAGTGCAGGACCTACTGGAGGAGCTGGAGTAGCTTTGCCAGCCTGAACCTGTAACTTTACCATCTTAGCGACTTTCTTTGCCATATTATATCCACCTCCTTAAATGTGAATTAGTTCTTTTCAACTTGACTGAAGTCAAGTTCAACATTAGTCTCTCTACCGAACATGTCGACAAGTGCCTTTAGCTTGCCCTTCTCAACATCGATAGATACAACTTTTGCTGCAAAATTTTCAAATGGGCCGGAACAGATTTTAACTGTCTCGCCGATTTCGACATCAATCTCAGCCTTGACACTGGCCTTCTCGACGCCCATTTCCTTCAGAATGTTGTCAACCTCGTCATCAGTCAGAGGAATCGGCTTGGTGCCAGAACCTACAAAACCTGTCACGCCATCGGTGTTACGGACATCATACCAGGTTTTTTCGTTGACAATCATATTCACCAGGACATAGCCTGGGAAAATTTTCCTCTGGGTTATCTTTTCGGTGCCATCCTTCTTTTCGATTTCATCCTTCAAAGGGATGATTACCTCGAAAATCTCGTTCTCCAGGCCCATTGACTGAACCTTTTGCTCCAGATTAGCTTTTACCTTGTTTTCATAACCAGAGTAGGTATGGACTACATACCAATGTCTAGTTGATTCTTTTTCGGATTCCATCCCAGACGACCCTCCAGTCTTTACCCTACAATGAGATTGAACAATCTTGCAAAAAAGCTGTCACAAATCCATATCAAAAAGCAGACAATCACGACAGTAATGCTTACCACTACCGTGTATCTCGCCAGCTCCTTTTTTGTGGACCAGGTCACCTTTTTCATCTCAACAGAGACCTCACGCAAAAACTGCACAGGGTTAAAGCCTGAAGACTTCGGCTGAGTCCCTGACGTTCCTGTCTCCGCCATCGCTTCACATCCTGTCCTATACTGCAAACCCACTTCTAACTGCCTGCGGCTAATTACTTAGTCTCCTTATGCAGAGTGTGCTTCTTGCAGAACTTACAATACTTGTTGAATTCGATTCTATCAGGATCGTTTTTCTTGTTCTTGTTGGTCTGGTAGTTGCGACTCTTGCACTCGGTGCAGGCCAACGTAACTGCATTGCGCATCTTATGCACTCCTTACTGAATAGATATTGAAACATCACAAAATGTCACTGATATAATTTATCACAGTTGAACTAACATGTCAATAATCCAGCGTGTAAATAATCACAATCCTGACATTTTATTTATCGACATAATAAAACCCCTCATAAAACAAGGGGTTAAATCACTGAAATGGTGGCTGCGAAGAGATTTGAACTCCTGACACTCCGGGTATGAACCGAATGCTCTAGCCAACTGAGCTACGCAGCCATATAATGGAGCTGATAACCAGAGTTGAACTGGTGACCTCATCCTTACCAAGGATGCGCTCTACCAACTGAGCTATATCAGCCTGAAATCAAATTGGTTGCGGGAAGAGGACTCGAACCTCTGACCTTCGGGTTATGAGCCCGACGAGCTACCTACTGCTCCATCCCGCGATAATGTAATGGTGGGCAGGGATGGATTCGAACCATCGTAGCCTACGGCGACGGATTTACAGTCCGTTCCCTTTAACCACTCGGGCACCTACCCACATTATCTATCAGCCTGCTGCCTGGCAACCTGCTGACAGATATATACTATAGCAGTTTCCGCTGTTTGCGTCAAGCAATTTTTATATTTTCTTCAAAACTTTTTCAAAAATCTTCGTTTAGAATACGGCTCGGCAGCATATTTCAGCTTCTCCCGGACTGCACCGTATACGGTTCCAGATACAGGAATTTATGCACTGCAATCATGTCCCAGCCGCTTCAGCACCTCCCTGGCAAAAGACTGTGCATTGGCACAATCCTGTCCGTCAGGATGTTTGGCTGCTGTCTCAAGCCTTTTGATGCGCTCTGGATTCATGCCATGAGGATGCTCCTTGGGAAATCTTTTTGCCATCGCCTCTACCAGCTTAGGAGAAACCTTCCCCTGACAAATGAACCTGCCTGCTTCACAGACGCCTTCGGGCAGTGCTTCTGCGCCCTTATCCAGGCTTTTGAGTGCATGCTCCGAATCAGGATACGCCCCCAAGGTGGCAAACAGTGCCACATGCCTGTTGTGCAGCCGACCCAAAAGCTCCCGGGATTTTTTATCCGGGCCGCCTTTATCAACCCAATACCCGGCAAAAACCAGGTCATAGCTGTCCAAATCATGCGGAACATCATTTACGGCAACACAGGGACTCCCCTCAGGCAAAACCTCAGCTATGGCCTCTGCAATCTTTTGCGTATTCCCTGTCAGTGTAGAGTAAATAACGATAGCCTTCATCTATTTTCTTCCCTTCCCCGACAAATCAACCCGCCGATAATTCAAATAATGAACCATCCTGGCCTTTTACAGTTATTTTTGTCAGTCTGCTGCATGTTTCTGCTTATCTTCTGCCTCTGGAGGCATTTTTTGCCCTGTCTCTTACACGGCGGGAACGATTGTTGCGTCCCTTATGCTCTGCCCCCTTACGGTTGGCATAACGGCTTTT
>JAQUZO010000121.1 GCA_028691285.1 Anaerovibrio sp.
TCCTCTGCAAAATAGTGGGTAGAGAAGTAGGTATTGTTCAGAGCCGCTGCACCTGCAATATCGGCAACCTTCGGGTCATCCCAGCCGTCAGTGCCCAGGATGGTGGCGGTAATGCCAATCTCACGGGCCTGCTTCACGATCTTGCCGACCTCTTCATAATAAGCCGGTACAAAAATCACATCCGCATTGGCACTCTTGATTTTGGTCAGAGCAGCCTTGAAATCCTGATCCTTGGCCAGGAAGGATTCCTCCATCAGCACCTTGCCGCCGGCTGCCTCAAAAGTCTCCTGGAATACCTTGCTGAGGCTCTTGGAATAATCAGAGCTGGAATCCGTAAAGAGGACGGCAGTCTTTGCCTTCAAATCCTTCTGAGCAAACTGAGCCATGACAGTACCCTGCTGCGGGTCAATAAAGCAGCTGCGGAAAATAAAAGGCTTTACCTGGCCGTTTTCCACGGTTACATCAGGGTTGGTCGCTGCAAAGGCAATGACAGGAACCTTGTTGTCACCGGCAACCTGAGACTCAGCAATAACATTGGCAGTTACTGCAGGGCCGACGATTACCTTTACGCCGTCATCGGAAATCAGCTTGGTAGCCGCATTTACCGCCTCAGCAGACTCAGACTTGTTGTCTGCCTCTACCAAAGTGATCTTCTTGCCGTTGATGCCGCCGGACTCATTGGCCTCCTTGATGGCCAGCTTGAGGCCCTCAAGACCTGCCTTGCCGTAGTTGGCCTGGTTGCCGGTCATCTCGATATTGGCACCTACTTTGATTTCATCGCTGGATGCACTGTCACTGCCGCAGCCTGCAAACACGCTGCTGAGCATTGTCACGCCCAAAAGTGCGCCTGCCAGACGAAGCTTTTTGCTCAAAAACATAATCATTCCTCCTATTATTAGTTATTCCCAGTGGATTTCCCATACAATATCACATTTCATATATCCACTACTTACTAATGGACTTATTATAGTTTACAAGTTTACAACTGTCAACAAAATATTGTGTGTATTCAATGTACATATATACATAAAAGTGTATATATCAACGATAGCCAGAGCAGAAGCTGCGGGCCTGCCGACGAGCTGCAGATGCCGTCCTGAGCTGCCTGTAAAAAAAATTTCTCTTACTATAAAATTTAGTATATAATAAGTAAGTTAAACTTAGAGTGAGGTGGGTAAAATTTGAGCCTGAAAAATGTAACAAAACGGTCCGGCATGACAGTGCCCTACGACCGTTCCAAAATTTATAATGCCATTGCCGGTGCTGCCAAGGAAATTGCGGACAGCATGTCGCCCGGAGATATCCAGCTGATTACTGAGCTGGTGGAAAAAAAGATTGCCGGGCACTGCAGCATCAGCGTCGAGGAAATCCAGGACATCGTGGAAAAGACCCTCATGGAGCAGAGCTTCTATGAGGTGGCAAAGAACTATATCATGTACCGCCAGCGCCATGCAGAGCGCCGTGCCGCACAAAAAAATCTCATGAAAAGCTACCGTGATATTTTCTTTGCCGATGCTATCGACTCAGATATGAAGCGGGACAATGCCAACATCAATACTGATGCCTCCATGGGCATCATGCTGAAGCTGGGAGCTGAGGGAGCCAAGCACTTTGTCGACAACTATATGCTGCCGGAGGAATTTGCCGAGGCAGACAAGGAAAATTACATCCATATCCACGACAAGGATTTTTCCCTGATTACCCTGAACTGCTGCCAGATTGATTTGCTGAAGCTGTTCCACGGCGGTTTTTCCACCGGACACGGCTTTCTGCGGGAGCCTAATTCCATCCGGGCTTATGCTTCCCTGGCCTGCATTGCCATTCAGAGCAACCAGAATGACATGTTTGGCGGGCAGAGCATCAACGCCTTTGATTTTGCCATGGCAGAGGGCGTGCACAAGACCTTCTGCAAGGCGGTAGCTGATGAGGCCTACAGGGCGATGGTCTATCGCTTCGGCACGGATGACATCGGAGATGCCAAAAAATTCCGGAAGCTGTTCCGTTCCTGCATGGACTACGAGCGCTGCCGTTTCAGTGATTCAGACAGTCAGGCATCTCTGGAGGCCGTGGAAATCATTCTCCAGGCTCTGGAAGCTGCCCTGCCCCAGAAGCTGAAGAAAACATCTGTGGACAAGCTGACACATGATGCCATCAGCATTTATGCCCTAGCCTGCGGGGATACCGCAGAGGAAACCCATCAGGCGATGGAGGCTTTAATCCACAACTTCAACACTCTGCACAGCCGTGCCGGTGCCCAGGTGCCTTTCAGCTCCATCAATTACGGCATGGATACCAGCGCCGAAGGCCGTCTGGCAGTGCGCGAGGTGCTGAACGCCATCAACGCCGGGCTTGGCAACGGAGAGACCGCGATTTTCCCGATTTCTGTATTCCAGCTCAAAGCGGGGATAAATTACAATCCAGAGGACCCCAATTACGATTTGTTCCAGCAGGCATGCCGGGTCAGCGCCAAAAGGCTTTTCCCGAATTTTGTCAATCTGGACGCTCCCTACAACCTCCAGTATTACCAGCCGGAAAACTACAATTCCTATGTCGCTACCATGGGCTGCCGTACCAGAGTCATCGGCAATGTCAACGGCCCGAGCGAAGCCGGCAGCCGGGGCAATTTTTCCTTTACCACCATCAATCTGCCGAAGCTGGCCCTGGAAGCGGCTGGCGACATGGAAAAATTCTGGCAGCTGTTTGACAAATACATCCAGATCAGCCATGACTATCTGCTGTTTCGGTTCCAGACCATCAAGGAAAAGCATGTCTACAACTATCCTTTCCTGATGGGTCAGGGCGTATGGATGGACAGCGACAAGCTGAAGCCTACTGATACCATAGAAAAGGTTCTGCGCCACGCCTCCTTCTCCATCGGCTTCTGCGGACTGGCAGAATGCCTGAAGGCTCTCATCGGCAGCCACCACGGTGAAAGTGAGACTGCTCAGGAATTGGGGCTGAAAATCATCGGACATCTGCGCCGGAAAACGGACCTCTACACAAAGGAAGAATCCATGAACTGGAGCACCTTCGGTACGCCTGCGGAATCCACCGCAGGACAGTTCCAGCGCGCCAACCGTCAGAAATTCGGACTGGTGCCGGGCGTAACTGACCGGGATTACCTCACCAACAGCTCCCATGTGCCTGTCTATTATCCGATTCGCGCTTTGGACAAAATCCGTATTGAGGCTCCATATCATAATCTGGAGAATGCCGGCCATATTGCCTATGTAGAGATGGACGGCGACCCGTCCAAGAATATCCGCGCCTTCGAGTCCCTTGTACGGGCCATGCACGATGCAGATATGGGCTACTTCTCCATCAACCACCCTGTAGACCGCGACCCGGTATGCGGCTATACGGGCATCATCGAAAACGAGTGCCCGCACTGCCATCGCCGGGAAATTGTCAGAGGTCATAAAAGGGTCAAGCGCCTGAAGGCGTAAACCTTCAATATAAGCCGGATATAAAACGAAATTATCCTCAAGGTTCTGGGCTTTGGGGCAAAACCCTCGCTGCAGTGCCCTTAGAAGTATCAACAGCAAAAAACGGTGTATCGGACAATCTGCCGATACACCGTTTTTTTGTGCAGCAATTCAGCCAAAGCCTGCCTTTTTGACTCAGCTTTTCATACCGCAGCATGGCTGCAGTGCCTGAAAATTGCCGTCAGCCATCAGCTGCCGGTACCTGCTCTCCAGCTCTGCCATATATTTTTTGCCGTTCATCACCTGAGAGCCATGCAGTATCCTGCGCAGCGTCAGATGCAGCCCATTCAGCAGCTCCCTGTCCTGAGCCAGTGCCACGGCACGGCTGATATAAGCCTCTTCACTGTCCACTGCCAGCTCAGGCAGCCC
>JAQUZO010000022.1 GCA_028691285.1 Anaerovibrio sp.
CATGGAAGGAAGTGCTGTCAGTATCCTGGAAGGTATGAGTATCAAGAATGCTGCGGTAACCAACACCAGCATCCCACTTGCCGTTGGCATAATCAGCCTCTACTGCCCAATAGGTAGCAGAATCATTAACTGTTCTCGTAGGATCGCTGTTAGTACCAAAAGCCAACTTCTCATTAGGAGTATAACGGCCAGCAGTAGCCTTCAACTTCCAGTTGGAGGTAGGAGCGTATGCCAGCTCAGCACCGGTAACCTCGGTATCCATTACGAGACCGTGGGAAGCATCAGAGAAGGTGCCGAAGCGGCCCAGCTTAACATCGAACTTGTTGTATACACCCTCTGCATAGATCTTCTTTGCAGTAGCAGCGTTGGAATCGCCGGTGTTGTCCTTCTCGATATCATAATCGATACGAGCATGACCGGTCCAGTTCTCATTGATGGTCATGGATGGCTCAAAACGCAACTTAACAGTGTTGGTCTTGCCGTCCTTCTCATCAGTAGTATCGCTTTTGGCCTCATAGTTAGTGGTGTTCCAGTCATAACGGATCAAACCGGTCCACTTAACATTGTCGGTCTTAGCCTCAAGGTTAGCAACGCGAACGCCGAGGTTTGCCAGCTCGTCAGAGAACTCAGCAGCCAGCTTGTCGATGAGAGCCTTGTTGTTGTTGTCAGCAGCATCGGACTTAGCCATAGCCTTGGCAACAATCTGAGCCATTTCATAACGGCTCATGCTCTGGTCACCCTTGAAAGTGCCGTCAACGCCATAGCCGTTTACTACGCCGTCCTGTACCAGCTGAGCAACAGCATCGTATGCCCAATGGTCTGCAGGAACATCAGCGAAAGGATTGGCAGCTGCAAAAGTAGTGGAAGCAGCGCCTACTACCAGTGCGGTAGTCAGTGCGGATACGAGAGTCTTTTTCATAAAAAACTTCCTCCTTCAAAAAATAAAAATACCTCATTCGCTGAAGGTGAGTCCGGAAGCCTTAGTCCAAGAGTTGCCTTGTTTCCTCTGCAATGTACTTCTTTATCACTTTCAACACAAATGTATTTTAGCATACCCTCTGCATAAAATCAAGTCTGAATAATAATTTATTGCTCCAGTGCCAGCTTTTTGATATCCAAATCCACCATAATGCCCATTGCCCTGTCCAGATCTGCCTTGCTCGAATTGTAGTTGTACATGGCAGTATAGTAGTTGGTCTGTGCCTGGGTCAGCTTTTCCTCAGCATCCATGACATCCAGATTGGTTCCCACGCCCGCTGCGTAACGGACCTGCGCAATCTTGTAGTCCTCCTGTGCCTTCTCCACAGCCACCTGAGTGGTGCTGATGCTCTTTTCAGCAGCCTTGAGGTTCAGATAGGCGGTACGCACCTCCAAATCGCCGGTCTGACGGGCATCTGCCGCAGCAGCCTGGGCCTTGGCGATGGCTGCCTGGGACTGCTTGACCTTGGCAGCGGTCACGTTGTTGTCCCAGATATCCCAGGACACAACCACTCCGGCACTCCAATTATTGTTCTGACGATAGCGGATGTCTGTTTCGTCTGCCCCGAAAAGCTTTTCCCCCTGCCAATTCTTGGCAGCGGTCAGGCTGACCGTAGGCAGATACCCGGCACGGGACTGCTGCAGCCCTGCCTGGGCAATGGCAACCTTATAATCGGCAATCAGGACATCCGGACGGTTCGTCTGGGCATAGCTGCTGCACTCCTCCAGGGAAATCTCATAGGGAGTGTAGCTCAGGCTGTCGCTCAGGGAAAGCTCCGTACCGGTTGCAACCCCCATGAGGTTGTTCAGGGATGCCACGGCCACATCATAGTTGTTATTGGCGGTAATCAGGCTCTGCTCCGCATTCGCCATCTGCACCTGGGTGCTCAGCACATCGGATTTTGCCACTGTGCCCACGGTATACTGGGCATTGACATTTTTCAGATGCTCATTCAGAGTATCGACTGAGTCCTGGGCTACCTTGATCTGGTTCTTTGCCTGGAGTGCCTTGTAATAGGCAGCCATGGTACTTGCCTTGACCTGCTGCTTGCTCTGCTCCAGCCCCAGCTCAGAGGCATCCATGGTCAAATCTGCCGCCTTGATGGCTCCCTCCAGCTGGCCGCCGGTATAGACCGGCATGGTCAGGGTCAGGCCGTTGCCAAAGGCGCGGTTCATATCGGCACTGTCATAATACTTGCCGCCCAGCTTCGTGGCACTGCTCTGCCAGTTCAGAGTCGGACCGAACTGACGGCGCGCCTGATGGCGTGCCCAGACAGCATTTTCGTATTCAGCCTCCTGCTGCTTAATGGTGTAGTTGTTGTCCAGCGCCAGACGGACACTTTCCTCCAGCGTCAGCTCCATCGCCTCGGCAGCCAGCGCGGTACCTGTCACAGAAACAGCCAGCAGCCCGCCCAGCACCAGGGCACTGATTTTTTTCATGGTAAAATTCTTCTTCAAAATAAATTCCTCCTTGCAGCCTGCTTTCAGAAGCTGCGGCGCAGTCCAAAATAGGTTGCCCTCTTATCTGACTTGTTTATGTCATTTACCTGAGTAAAAATATATGTATCCTCGGCTATCTCATATTGCAGCCTGGATTTCAGACGAAATTCATTGGGGTCATAGCCATCTACAGAAAGGCTCAGCTTTTTGCTGCCCAGGTCGATGCCCAGTCCCGCCTTGCTGTCTATGACACCGGCTCTGGCACCGAAGCTGCCGCTGCGCACACCGCCCTGAAAATTCACCGTATTGTCCTCTCCGATGTCATTCAGTCCCAGGCGCAGGAGACTGTTCTGGGTAGGGCGGATGTCCACTCCCAGCCCGGTCTGCCAGCGCTTGTCCTTGCCGCTGTACATGGTCTCAAGACCTGCTTCCGCCTCAATACCCGAGACAGTGCCCAGCATCTTGTCTGCCCGTTCACTGACGCTGCGGACATTGTGCAGGGTTGCCTTCAAATCATCAGCAGTCTGCGGGTCAGTCACCACGCCCTCCAGAGAAGCTGCCATGCGGTCAATCCGCTTGCTGGTGGAGGAAAGGCTGGCGATGGCCTCCTTGAGATTCTGGCCGGTTTCACCGTTGCCGTTGAAGGAAGTCACCAGTACCTCCATACTGTCCGCCGTCCGCATCAGGCTCCCCGTCATGCGGTTCAGGTTCTGAGCCATCTGACGCACATCATCCTGGTTGGAGGACGCCATATTGGCAAGCACGGCTGTCAGGTGTTCCACATTGGCGGTGATGCTCCGCATATTCAGCGAAACCTCCTTCAGTGCCTGCTGGGTTTCCTTGTCTCCCATGACGGAATTCATGGAGTCCAGCAGCTCCTGCATCTTCAGGACAGCCTTGTTGAGATTTGCCATCATATCTTCCATGGATGCTTCCTGTGAGCCGTAGATGAAGTCCCCTGACTGGTAGCAGTCTGTCATATCGGCGTCCTTGTCCGGAATGATGTTGATGAACTTGCCGCCCATGACACCGTTGGAAGCAACGACCACCGCAGAATTCCTGGGAATCCTGATTTCCTCATTGATCATGGCCTGCGCCACAACGCCTGCACCTGACGGCTCGATGCTCTGCACCTTCCCCACCTTGACACCGGCATAGCAGACATCATTGCCGGCACCAAGGCCAATCGCCTGGGGAAAGCCGATATTCAGCACATAGCCCTTGGGGCCATGCAGGCTGACACCGCTTAAAATAGTCACAATCCCTATCAGGAGCACCACACCCAGCAGGGTAAAGGCACCTACCTTTACTTCCAGTTTCATACTGTTGTTTTCTCCCTTCCTATGTACATCCGCTGTAAAAAGCTCTGCACCCTCGCATCCTCTGATTTGCGGAAATTCTCCACCGTATCCGCCGCAATCAGCTCTCCCTCATAAATCATGGCGATGCGGTCTGCAATCATGCAGGCACTTACCATGTCATGGGTGACGACCACGGAGGTCGCCTGCTGTTTTTTCTGTGTCTCGATAATCAGTTCATCTATTTTGGCAGTCATGATCGGGTCAAGGCCCGAGCTTGGCTCATCGTAAAAAATCACCTTGGGGTCAAAGGCAATCGCCCGTGCCAGCCCGACACGCTTTTTCATGCCGCCGGACAACTCCCCCGGCATTGCCTTTTCTATCCCCGGCAGCCCTACCTGCGCCAGCTTTTCTGCCACAATCCGCTGAATCTGCTCCTCGGAAAAATCCGTATGCTCACGCAGCCCAAAGGCCACATTGTCTCCTACCGTCATGGAATCAAAGAGTGCCGAATACTGGAACACCATCCCCATATTCATCCGCAGCTTATCCAGCTCTCTTTCCTTCAGCTCCGACATGGACTGTCCCATGAGACAGATCTCGCCGCTGGTGGGCTTTTCCAGCCCAATGAGCAGCTTCAGGAGGGTACTTTTGCCTGAGCCTGAGCCGCCGATAATCGCCAGGGTTTCCCCGGCGCGGATATCCAGGCTGATGTGCTTCAGGACCTGACGGCCGCCGAAGCTCTTGCACAAATCCTTTATTTTTATCATGCTATCCCTCCACTCAGTAAAGCATCCAGGACAGGATGACATTCAGCAGAAAAATCACGATGATGGCCGTCACTACGGAGCGGGTAGTTGCCGTGCCGACACCCTCAGCCCCGGCAGGAGCGCGCATGCCGTAATAGCAGCCGACAGTAGCAATGACAATGCCGAACACCACCGCCTTGACAAGCCCTGCGTAAAAATCTGCCCCGTCAGCGAACCTGAGGATGGAATCCCAGTAAACATGCCCCGGGATGCTGAAATATTTTTCAGCGACCAGCCAGCCTCCTGCCACACCGATAAAATCTCCATACACGGTCAGCAGGGGCACCATGACCATACACGCCAGCATCCGCGGCACCACCAGATAGCCCAGGGGGTTGGTCGCCATGACCCGCAGGGCATCTATCTGCTCTGTCACCTTCATGGTGCTGATTTCTGCCGTCATGGCAGAGCCAACTCTGCCTGCTGCCACCACGCCTACCAGCACCGGCCCCAGCTCACGGCCAATGGCAATCGCCACCACGCCGCCCACTGTGGATTCTGCCCCGAACTTGATCATCTCTCCTGCCATCTGCAGGGTCATGACCATGCCGGTAAACAGCAGCGTCATGGACACGATGGGCAGGCTGTCCACTCCCAGGTGGGACATCTGGTGCAGGATATGCCTGATACGCAGCCTCTTGGGAAGCTGCTGCAGTGTCTGCCAGAAAAAGATGGTGATGTCTCCCACAAAATACAGCATTTCCAGGACACCGGCACCTATATATTCAAGAAACCGAGTGAACATATCTTGTTCCCTCCATACACAAAATATTGACCTGCTCCTATTTTAGCAAGAATCAGCAAAATTGAAAAGGCTATGGAAAATATTCAGTTGTCAAACCATTCTACATTTTAATAAAAATGAATGAATTTTGACTGAAAATCCCATAGCCTTCACTTTATTTTTTCTCCAGCACCTTTACGCTTGTGTGAATGATATTTTCGATGATATAATCCGTAGCTGTCTTGTTGACCGGTGCTTTCTTCCTGGTCTCTGCTGCACCGGCTGCCTTGTCCTTTTTAGCCTGCTGTGCCAGCTTTTCGGACATTTTCTGTGCCTGCCTGATGCTTTCCTTCAGCTCTGCCTCATTTTTCGGCACCACAACCGTCGATTCTATCACGATTTCGTTGTTGCAGTTGGCGGAGAGCATATCCTGCAGCCGGACATCAACCGGAGGCTCTTCCTCCATGTTTTTGCCTTCCTCGGCAGCAGCCTGCTGTGCCAGAATGAGCTTGGCCACATTGACCATGCCGCCGCCGTGCACATCCAGCTCCAGATCACCCGGCACCTGGTTCTTCGGTATGGTATACGGTACGCTTACCTTGATTTTTTCACCCCGGTACGGCTTGATGGTAGTCTCAAAGCTGATGGCTTCTCCCGGCAGGGCTTCCTTTTTGCTTGGCTTGGCAGAAACCAGGGAAGCCGTCCTACGGCCCCGTTCAACGGTCACATCCACCTTCAGGTCCAGCAAATCAGGCTCTTTTTCCTTGTTGCCCAGAATAACGCCCAGAACATTGGTCAGCTCGCTGACAGAGCCCTGCGCCACATCGGCTGCGTCATAGAACATATTGCGCCGTTCAAGCAACCCGTTTTTGCCATAATTGCTGCGCAGAGCGAATTTGATATCAGCTGTGGAGCCATCCTGGCGGTCCAGCATATTGGCAACAGAGCTGTATACGACCACCGGTGCCAGAACACCGATAACCTCCTCGTCGTAGGCAATCATGGTATTGTAGGTAGCAGCCCTGCCGGTATCCTTGTCATGGACGGAGACAATCACCGGCATCGTCTGAGGCATCTGCCCCAAAATGCCGCCCACGCCATCCCGGCGGTCCTGGTTGATACGGCCGATGATGCTGCTGACATTGCCCAGCTTCATACCGGCAGTCGGACCGTGAGTGGTGCTGACCACCTGGGCATCAGTCATGAAATAATTGACATTGCCCCGGTGGGTATAGGGATGCCCAAAGGCGAGAACTCTTTTGCCGTCAACGGCAGTAACGGTTCCCATGGAGCCAATGGTAAAATCTCCCAAAGAAAGCGCCACCCCTACAGGCGAGCCTGGATAAAGCACCGCATCCGGTCGGGCGGCCATGACAGAGGCACCGTTGTCCCAGGTATTGTCATAGCTGATGTCAATGCCCAGCTTCTCCATGCCCTGCTGCAGCAGCTTCATACCTGCTGAACCAAAGCCGGAGGCGAAATAGACAGACTTGGGCTCGATGCTCTCAGCCGGAGCAGCTTCTTCCTCGGCAGACTCAGCTGCTTCTTCGGCAGGAGCAGCGGCTTCTTCGGCAGGCTCACTTGCTTCTTCGTCAGGAACAGTAGCTTCCTCGGCAGGCTCAGCTGCTTCTTCGTCAGGAACAGCGGCTTCCCCAGCAGGCTCACTTGCTTCCTCGTCAGGAGCGGCGGCTTCTTCGGCAGACTCAGCTGCTTCTTCGTCAGGAGCAGCGGCTTCCTCGGCAGGCTCAGCTGCTTCCTCAGCAGCAGCTTCATCGGTGCTGCTGTCCTCTGCGGCTGCTTTCTCCGCCTGCTTTGCCTGGAATTTTTCCCGCTCCTCCTGCATTTTTTTCAGATCAAGCTGCGGAAATCTGCTCTGATTCCTGGTATCAGCATAAGCCCATATTTTCAGCATATCCTCAATGGGAGTCAGCATAATCCGCTGGCTGGGGTACATATCCCGATAGCCGGCAGAAAGCGCCCCCGCCAATTTGCCGTCAAAATAAATCGGGCTGCCGCTCATACCGGAGATGGCACCGCCGGTCTGCTCAATCACATCGCCATAGAGATTGACCAGGATACGCCGGCTGGATGTTTTGCCCTTGTCTCCCAGGACTCCTACCACCTCTACATCAAAGGGCCTGATCTCCCCGCTGCTGTCTATGACTGTATAGCCGGTCCCCCACATGCCTGGCCGCAGCCCGTCCAGTGCGATGATTTCCGGCATTGCCGCCGCCGCACTGCTGATGAGCAGCGAAGCGGACAGGCATGTCATAACCAGCCGTTTTCTGATTGTACTAAAAAATTTATTCAAAAAATTCACCTCAAAATTCTCACTGTTTAACCCAAACAAACCAATATATCCATTATATCCTAAATAAAATTAATAGCAATATCTATTTACCCTTGTTTATGCAGGTTTTGCTTTTTACTTCTTCAGTGCCACAATCGCACTGCCCACCGGGCGTTCGCCGCCGTCGGAGGGACTGTTGACAAGCTGACCCTGCACCACCATTTCGCTGGAGCCGCCGCCGTCAAGATTGAAGCCATCCACTGCACCAAATTTCTGCAGCAGCTGGGCGGTTTCTGTCAGGGTTGCCCCGATGCTGTGGCTCTGCCGTCCGTCGACCACCAGCAGCAGCACCCTGCCATCTGCCTTGATGCCCAGGGCAGTGCGCGGCGCCCTGCCTCTGATGATGTCAGCGGGGAACTGCTCCTGGACCGCCGTAACATGAACCTGCCCATTGCGCAGAAGCTCCGGTCCTGCTCCGATGATATTGGCTGCAGCATCCAGCTCGCCGCCGAAGTTTTCTCCCACTGTCACCCTGTCTCCCAGCCTGACTCCGGCAAAGGCATCCCTTGCCGTGCCATGGACGGAAATAACCTGTCCTCCAGCAGGAATAAAGCTGTTGGCCTGGTTGACCGCCAGCACCCTGCCATCCTGGATGACATATTCCATGCCAAACTCATTGGTGCCGGTATAGCTGCCGAAAAGGCTGTTGTAGAGAATCACCGCATTCTCACCCCTTGGACAGTTTACCCCGGAGAGATAGACCTTTTGTCCGTTGATATCCACCTCGCCGTAATACTCTGAAGGCGCCAGCTTCAGAGTGCCATCCGGCATAAAGCCCAAAGAAGTGCGCTGATAATAGGTAGTGCCGGCAGTCTGCCCGTTGATGCGGGTATTGCCGATCAGGCTGCCGTCCAGAGAAAAATAGCCGCCATTGACCGCAGCCACGGCATGATTGTCCTGGGCAATTCTTTTGAGACTGCGCCGCCCGGCAGAAATGCTGTCGCCTGCCAAAGCCAGCTCCAGCTCAAATCTGCTGCGGTCAGCTTCCAAAGCATACGCCGTCAGCATGCCCCGGCTGTCTGCCCGCACATATTTGATAAGGTTCAGGCCTGGTGAAATCACCTGGCTGCTTTCCTGCTCATATTCCTTCTGGATGTCAATGACCAGCCGGTGGGGATTTTTCAGCGTATACGCCTTGACAGAAAGAGCGGCATCCATATCCACAATGAGCTGCAGGGTATCAGAGCCATAGGCTCCCAGGATGATATCCCGAATCCCGGCGGTGCTGATGGCAGGTGCTTCTTTGAGAGAAGTGGCAATGCCGGACATATTGATGACCAGCCTTGTATCATTGCTTTCCCGTACCAGCGTATATTCAGGCTCATTGGTCATATCCAGCACGATTCTCAATTTTGCCGCACTGTTTCCATAGCGTATATTGGTCAGTCTGGTGCCTGCCTGCACCCTGGCTGCCGGAGCTGACACCGCAGCAGCCTGCTTCGCGGCAGCCTCACCCGCCGCAGACTGTCCAGCCAGCAGCAGCGCTGTCATGAACAGCAGAAATATTTTTTTCATCATAGTCTCACAACCTTCTGAATCCTGCAAAACAAAAGAGACTATCCAAAACAGATAGCCTCCAGCAATCATATCCTATCAAGGCAGTGCCGTCCGATATTTCAGCCCGGCAGATCAACCTTGTGACCCTTGGCCTCCATGGACTCCCTGGCTCTGGCCGCAGTATCCCTGACAGCCTGATACTGGGCCGTCAGCTGGCCGTACATCAGATCAGCCAGCCCCAGCCCGCCTGACTCGCTCATGCGGTCAATCATTTCCGTATCCAGCATATCCTGAAAAATCTTCTCTCCATTGGATTCTCCAAAAAGAGCATTCTCTGGCACCGTATCCTTCATTTCCTTCCACATCATCTGCATGAACATGGACTCAAAGCCCTTGCAGGCTTCCTTCAGCTTCTTTTGATACGCGGGGTCATCCAGCGTATTTTTTTGTGCCTTCGCCAGCTCCCCGGCAGCGGCCTGAGCTCTTTCTGCCCGGGTGCTCTCTGCCTGCTTCTGCTGTGCCAGCAGCAAATCGCTGCTGAGATTATTTATCTGCATCATATCACCTTAAATCAGCTCCAGGTCGGCATGGAGCGCACCTGCCGCCTTGATGGCCTGCAAAATGGAAATAATGTCCCTCGGGGTTGCCCCGACAGAATTCAGCGCCCCGATGATGTCATTGATATTGGAGGTGGCCGGCAGCACGATGGAGCTGCCCTTTGGCTCCTGCACGGTCACATTGTCCTTGGGCAGAACTATGGTATTGCCGCGGGTGAATGGCAGCGGCTGGACCACATCGTATTCACGGCCGATATTGACCGTAATGCCGCCCTGAGTGACAGAAATCGTATCCACCGAAACATCCCCGCCCATGACGATGGTGCCGGTACGCTCGTTGACCACCACCTTGGCAATATTGTCCGGCATTACAGGCAGCTCCTCAAGCCCCGCTACAAAGCCGACGATATTGTTGCGGTAATACGCCGGTACCACCACATCGATGCGCCCCGGATTGGCTGCCTTGGCAATACCGCCATACTGGGCGTTGATTGCCTGGGCTATACGGCTGGCCGTGGTAAAATCCGCCTTGTCCAATGACCAGGACAGAATACCGTTGGGAGCCAGCACATCATCCTCAACGGAATGCTCTACGATAGCTCCGTTCGGGGTAGTGCCCACCGTAGGAAAATTCTTCTGCGCACTGGAGTTGCCTCTGCCTGCACTGAAGCCGCCGGTAGAAACTGCTCCCATCGCAACGGCGTAAACATTGCCGTTGCCCGCCTTCAGCGGCGTCTGCAGCAGCGTGCCTCCCTGGATGCTCTTGGCATCGCCCATGGAGGACACGGTAATATCTATGGTATCACCCTCCCGCACAAAGGGCGGCAGAGTGGCGGTGACAATCACCGCTGCTACATTTTTCGGCTTCATGCCGTTGGTATCTATGCCCACGCCGTAGGCATGCATCATATTGCCAATGGACTGTATGGTCTGCTTCATCTTGTCGCTGTCGCCTGTGCCGTTGAGGCCCACTACCAGACCATAGCCCATGAGCTGGTTGGTGCGGACACCCTGCACCTTGGCAACATCCTTCAGACGGGCAGAGGAATAGGCTGCCGCAAAAACGCTGCTGCCGGCCAGCAGGCACAGACACACAGCCAGGCTGATTATGCTAAATAACTTTTTCATACAGCTCTCCTTGTTTTAGAACAGTATATTGAAAATCTGAGTCAGGATGCCCTGACGCTGCTTGGCATTGAGCGGACCCTTGCCGTCAAATTTCAGTGTTGCATCTGCTACCTTGTTGGAGGATATTGTATTGTCATAATCAATATCATCAGGACGCACCACTCCCCGCACAGCGATTCTGTGTTCATTTTTGTTGTTCCAGATAGACTGGGTACCCTCCACCACCATGTTGCCGTTTTCCTTGACCTCAACTACAGTAACGGTCACATTGCCGGTAGCGGTATTGCTGTTGTTGGCACTGCCGTCAGCCTTGAAGCTGTCAGAGCCGGAAGCCGTTGCCGCTGCCAGAAAACCAAAAATGCCCGTACCGGCAGCCAGAGTATTCTTGCCGGATTTGGAATTGGAATTGGAGAGCGACTGGCTGGTTTTGGAGGTTTCCTTGATGACGATGGTCAGGATATCCCCCACCTGGGATGCCTTGCGGTCAGTAAAAATGCTGTGCCGCCCCCAGAGACTTTCTGCGCTGGCACTATTCACCGCCAAAAAGCTCCAGGAAAATGTAAATACAGCCGCCAATAACAGGCAGCCGAAGGATTTTAGCTTCATTTTTCACACCTCGTATCTCTACAGTGCGTTGCAATCAGTTTTATTGTACAACCTGTACATTGTTTTCATCAACGACCTGTGCCTTGATTTTGCGGTTGGAGCTGTCGTTCTGGACCATGATGTACGCTCCCCTGCGCCCCGTTTCCAGAGCAGTGCCGAGGAGTTTGACAACCACGCCATTGACATTGCTGCAGATATTGACCTTGCTGTAAGCACGAATCAGTATCGGCTCTCTCACCATGCCGCTGTGGAGCACCCTGCCTGCCGGCATATTGCTGGATACGACCTTGCCCACCAGCTCCTGCACATCAGTATACCGTTCATAGGCCTGCCCCTTGTCCTCCACCTCAGCCAGCTGCATATCCTCTGCCTTGAGGGGAACCTCCCGCTGTATGCGGCGGGCAGATACCAGCACCTTTTCATAGGTGCGCACACGCATGACACAGGTCATACGGGCGTAGGGCCTGCCGTCCAGCAGTACCTGCACCTCTACGGCAGTTGCCAGGGACTTGCGCACACCGTTGGGCAGATAGCTGCTGTAGGTGATTTTGCCCCAGGGCAGCCTCAGTCCCGCCGGAACATTGATGGCTTCGATGGTGCAGCGGCGGGTATCCCCCGCCTCAGCCCTGGCCTCCTGAATACATTTGGTAGCCTGCTGAATAAAATTTTCCCGTACAATCGCCTGAGGCAGCTGGGGCGTCGGTGTCACCACGACGCCTGCCGCCTGTGCCGCAGAGGGACTGAACAGCGTCGAATGCCCTCCAAGGCACAAGCCGCAGCAAAGCAAAGCCGCCGCCAAAAATCTCAACAGCGTCTTCATAGGCTTAGCGCTTCAACCCATTGGCAATCTCCAGCATACTGTCCGAGGTGGTGATTGCCTTGGAATTGGACTCATAGGCACGCTGTGAAACAATCATATTGACCATTTCGTCGACAATCTGGATGCTGGACATCTCCAGGCAGTTCTGCAGAAGAGTGCCTGTGCCGTCCGTGCCCGGCTGATTGGCCAAAGGCTCGCCGGAAGCGGCAGACTGGACAAAGAGATTCTTGCCCACAGCGGTCAGTCCGGAGGGGTTCAAAAATCTTGCCAGCTGGATATCTCCGACATTCTGAGTCTCATTGTTCACCGTACAGGAAACGACGCCCGTCGAGGAAATGACAATGGAATCCAGCTTTGCATTGTTCGGAAAGGTGATATTATCCGTAAGCGGATAACCGTCCGTAGTCACCAGATTACGGTTGGCATCAATCTTGAAGGAGCCGTCACGGGTGTAGCCGGTAGTGCCGTCAGGCATCTGGATCTGGAAAAAGCCCTCTCCCTGGATGCAGATGTCGGTAGGGTTATCAGTGGTCTGTACATTGCCCTGCACAAAAATTCGATTGGTCGCACTCAAACGGGAGCCAAGGCCAATCTGCATCGGCGTAGGATACATATTGCCGTCGCCGCTTTCCGCACCGCCCTCACGGAGCGTCTGATACAGCAAATCCTGAAACTCAGCCCGCTGTGCCTTGGCGCCGGTAGTATTGACATTGGCCAAATTGTGAGCTACAACATCCATCTGCTTCTGCTGACCCTTCATGCCGGAAGCAGCTGACCATAATGAACGCATCATAAGACAAAATCCCCTTTTTTATAAACAAATCCTCAAAAAATGAGGTCCAACACATATTATATCGTCAATAAAGACGGAAATATTAATGGTTCGCCGCACCAGCAGCCATAAAACGCCGGCAGGGCGCCCCGCTCAGCTGATTCGTCCCACCTCATTGACCGCCTTGTCCAGCAGCGTATCCTGAGTAACGACCGCCTTGGAGCTTGCCTCATAGGAACGGTAATTGGCAATCATATTGACCATCTCGGAAACAATCTCCGTATTGGAACGCTCCAGCGCCCCCTGCAGAATGGAACCGGCAGCCGTCTGAGGCCTCTGGGGAGGATTCGTCACCGCTACCCGGTACTGGCTGTTGCCTTCCTTGATCATGACATCGTTGCCGCCCTGAAAGGAAACCAGTCCCAAACGGGCTACCGCAATGCCGCCTGCCGTGATATTGCCGGAGGAGGACACGGAAAAGTCTGCGTTTTCCTCCGGAATGATAATCGCCATGCCCGCATCATCCAGCACATCCTCACCATTCACTGTAACCAGATGGCTTCTGGCGTCACGGTAAAAATTGCCGTCGCGGGTATACCGCTCGCCCCGGGCGGTAGCAATCCTGAAATACCCGTCTCCCTGAATGGCAAAATCCAAAGGGTTGCCTGTTGACTGCATGGAGCCCTGGCTGTAATCCGTCACGATATCAGCCACCTGCGCTCCCAGGCCAAGCTCACCCACTACCGGTGCCTTGGTCCCCAGGGAAAAGCCGCGAAAGCTGGTAACATCCTGGCTGCCGCTCTTGTCATTGATACGCCGCAGCAGCATCGGCTCAAAATCCGAGGTTACAGCGTCATCTCTTTTATAGCCGGTCGTATTGGCATTTGCCAGATTGTTGGCAATCGTATCCGTGCGTTTTGTTTCGGTAATCATTCCTGTAGCAGCCGTATAAAGACCTCGCCACATAGCGTTCTGCCCCCTTCTTCCTGTTCTCTAAAAATCAGCCTTCAAGGCCTATTTCCAAAAAGCCATCGCCTTTTTATTGTCCAGCTTATCAATGTTCTCCAGCGCCCTGCCGGTTCCCAGGGCAACACAGCTCAGCGGATCCTCCGCCAGGCTGGCAATAATCCTGGTCTCCCGGCGAATCAGCTCGTCCAGCCCATAAAGCATGGCACCTCCGCCTGTGAGGATAATGCCGTGGTCCATGATGTCCGAAGCCAGCTCAGGCGGGCATTTTTCCAGGACATTCTTGACACACTCCACAATCTGGGAAACAGAGGCATGAAGCGCTTCACTGATCTGCTCAGTGGTTATCTCGATATTTTTCGGCAGACCGGTCAGCAGGTCACGCCCTCTGATATTCATTTTGGCCCGGCGGGCATCCGAAAAGGCCGCGCCGACCTCCATTTTGATGTTTTCCGCCGTACGCTCGCCAATCAGCAGGTTGAATTCTTTTTTTACATAGTCGATGATGGCATCATCGAAGCGGTCACCTGCCACTCGCAGGCTGTCACTGATGACAATGCCTCCCAGGCTGATAACGGCAATATCGGTTGTGCCGCCGCCGATGTCCACCACCATGGAGCCATAAGGCTCGGAAATATCCAGCCCGGCGCCCATGGCTGCCGCCAGAGGCTCCTCAATCAGATAGGTCTTCCTGGCACCTGCCTGCTCAGCCGCCTCCTGGATAGCCCGCTGCTCCACCATGGTGATGCAGGACGGGATGCAGACCATTATCCGCGGACGAATCATAAAGCTGTGACCTGTCACCTTTTCAATGAAATGGCGCAGCATGGTCTCGGTAATATCAAAATCAGCAATCACACCGTCACGCATGGGGCGGATTGCCACAATATTGCCGGGAGTACGGCCTATCATCTGCCGCGCTTCCTCTCCGACAGCCAAAATCCTGTTGCTGTCCCTGTCCACAGCCACCACTGACGGCTCCTTCAGGACAACGCCCTTGCCCTTAATATAAATAAGTACATTTGCAGTACCCAAATCAACACCAATATCCATAGACATACCAAACAATGTCTCAACATCCTTCCATAAACAAACCAAAATAGAAATCTGTGCACAAAACACAATTATACCCATTAAATATATAATAAATCCCCATAAAAGACAATGAGAAATTTTGCTCTTTTTAGGTTCCGATACGGAAAATGTCCCAATTTTTCCGCAAGGACTGCGGCTTTTGCGGCGGTCTGCTCCCAGTAGGAAAAATGTACCCTGCCTTGCATTTCATAAAAATACGCCGACGCTAAAAAGGGACTGAAGCACAGGCTCCGCCCATGTTTCAGTCCCTTTATGCCGCTGAACCGCTACAGCCCGGCAGCTCTATTCTGCTTCATCAGCAGGTATGGCACTGGTCATACAGCCCGGCCTTTTTCAGGACACGGACCATCGTCTCGCCAATCTGCGCTACATTCTCAGCAACCTCGATGCCTACTGCATTGAGTGCCTTGATTTTGTCTGCAGCAGTACCCTTGCCGCCGGCAATGATCGCACCGGCATGGCCCATGCGCTTGCCCGGAGGCGCCTGCACACCGGCAATAAAGCCTACTACAGGCTTGTTCGGCATGTTCTCGGCAATCCACTTTGCAGCATCTTCCTCTGCGGTGCCGCCGATTTCACCAATCATAATCAAAGCCTTGGTGTCATCATCATCCTTGAAGAGCTTCAGGGCATCAATGAAATCAGTGCCCTTGACAGGGTCGCCGCCGATGCCTACAGCAGTGGTCTGGCCAAGGCCGGCCTGGCTGAGCTGGAAGGAAGCCTCATAGGTCAAGGTGCCGGAGCGGGAAATTACGCCCACATGGCCCTTCTTGTAGATATAGCCAGGGATAATGCCCAGCTTTGCCTCATCAACAGTCAGGATACCAGGACAGTTCGGGCCAATCAGGCGGGTCTTTTTGCCTTCCATGTAAGCACGAACCTTGATCATATCCTGAACAGGCACATGCTCGGTAATGCAGACTACCAGGTCCAGTCCTGCCTCAGTGCCCTCCATGATGGAATCCGCAGCGAAGCGGGGCGGTACGAACACTACTGATGCAGTTGCACCGGTAGCCTCTACAGCATCCTGTACAGTATTGAATACAGGAACACCCTCTACTACCTGACCAGCCTTGCCAGGTGTAACACCTGCCACAATCTTAGTGCCATATTCCAGCATCTGCTTGGTATGGAACATTGCGGTCTTGCCGGTGATGCCCTGCACAATAACCTTTGTATCTTTATTTAAAATAATACTCATTTCAGCAATCCTCCTTCATCCTCAGCCGTTCTTTTCAGCCTCTTTAACAAGGCCTACGATTGTCTGTGCGCCGCCCTCCATGGTTGGAGCCATGATAACATTCTTCACCGGGTTATCCGTGAGAATCTTGCGGCCAAGCTCTACATTAGTACCCTCAAGGCGAACTACTACAGGAACAGGAATACCGTCGCTGCCGGTCTTTTCTGCAATGATCTGAGCAGCCTTCTGGATGCCCTCGGCAATCACATCGCAGCGGTTGATGCCGCCGAAGATATTGACAAAAATACCCTTGGACTGACCGCCGTCCAGCATAATCTCAAAAGCAGTCGCAATTTTCTCAGGAGTGGAGCTGCCTCCTACATCCAGGAAGTTTGCAGGGTCACCGCCGTAATATTTAAGGATATCAACAGTCGCCATTGCCAGGCCGGCACCATTTACCATGCAGGCAACATCGCCGCCCAGGTTTACATAATTCAGGCCTTCCTCGGCAGCCCAGCGCTCCTTGGCATCCTCCTCGGTCTCGTCACGCAGCTCGGCAATATCAGGATGACGGAACAGCGCACTGTCGTCAAAGTTCAGCTTGGCATCCAAGCAGATAACATCGTCCTCAGCGGTAACAACCAGCGGATTGATTTCCACCTGGCTGCAGTCCTTGCCGATGAATGCATCATACAGCTTCAGCATGACAGCAGATGCCTTGCGGATGACCTCCGGCTTGAAGTTCATCTTATAAGCCATGCGGGTAGCCTGGAAAGGAAGCAGACCTACAGAAATATCAATATATTCCTTGATGATTTTCTCAGGGGACTCAGCAGCAACCTTCTCGATTTCCATGCCGCCCTCTTCAGAGCCAATCATGACAACCTTGGCTGTGCTGCGATCGTTGACAAAGCTCAGATAATATTCCTTGGCAATATTGGAGCCTTCCTCAATGAGGAGACGGCCGACCTTCTTGCCCTCCGGCCCGGTCTGATGAGTGACCAGGACCTTGCCCAGCAGCTCGGCTGCATAGCCCTTCACCTCATCCAAAGACTTGGCTATCTTTACACCGCCGGCTTTACCGCGGCCGCCTGCATGAATCTGTGCCTTCACTACAGTAACCTTGGAATTCAGTCCCCTGGCTGCCTCAACAGCTTCCTCAACAGTGAAAGCCGGCTTGCCGTTTGGAACATTTACGCCGAAGGATTTCAGTACCTGCTTACTCTGATACTCATGAATATTCATTCGATCTGTCCTCCTAATCTATGTACAAATTAAGTTTATGTACATATTTTATCGCTTTTTCTGCTTTATGTCTATAGTCTTCCTATATTTGTACAATTGTTTCTTTTTTCTAATCAATTGTATCATAATTTCAATTGCAGTGATGGTTTTGAGATTTTATTTTAATTTTTAATTTTTTTCACAATTTTAGAACAGATACAATTTAAGGTTGTTTTTTTAATTGTGTGAATCTTTTTCTCCCGTTAGAAGGAAATTCGGATTTTATGCAGAAATACATCAACATCGTTGTTAGTGATTTATTCGGTAAAAGAGGTGAAAAACCGTGTCTGATACAAAAACCATGCTGGTCGCAGATGCCGACGGAACGAGCCGCAGAGCCTTGGTCCAGATTTTTCAGGAAAAATTCCTCATCCTGGAGGCAGACAACGGCAGGACTGTGCTGGATTACCTCAACAGCCAGCCCATACATATCGTGCTGCTGGATATGAACCTGCCCGTCATCAGTACCGGCGAGCTGCTGACCAAATTCAGCGCCAGCCTGCTGTTCAAGGACATCGCCATCATTGTCACCGGCTCCTCCGAAAGCGAGGCCATCGCCGTCATGGCAGATGTGACCAGAGCCGCGGATTTCCTGCAGAAGCCCTACCATCCTGCTATTGCTCGTCACCGCATTCTCAATGTGCTGGCAAACCAGGAAAACGAAATGTGCAAACTGCGCCAAAGTGCCCAGGATGAAAAAATCAACAAAATGCAGCATATCATTGATATTGACCAGCTTACCGGCCTGC
>JAQUZO010000023.1 GCA_028691285.1 Anaerovibrio sp.
TCAAAAACATTATATCATAATATTTTACATATATATCACAAAATGTTATCATTACGAATGTAAAAATTGAGTATTTAGGAGGATATATATGAAAAAGGAATATCTCACAGGAATTTTGTTTGCACTGCTGTTTGCCATTCCGGCACACTTTTTGGGGGAATCTTTTCCGCTGATCGGCGGACCGGTATTTGGCATATTGCTGGGGATGGTCTTTGCCCGGGTACCTCGTCCAGAGGGGCTGAACTCAGGCATCACCTTTACGGGCAAGAAAATTCTGCAGTATTCCATTATTCTTTTGGGCTTTGAAATGAATCTGTTCCATGTACTGGATGTAGGTTCTCAGTCGGTTTATGTGATGGTCTTCACTCTGCTGACCGCCTTTGCCGTGGCAATTATTTTGGGGCGTGCCCTGAAGCTGCCTGAGCATACCACCACTCTGATTGGTGCCGGTACTGCCATCTGCGGCGGTTCTGCCATTGCAGCAGTTGCACCGGTAATCGGTGCAAAGGATAAGGATATAGCTTTTTCCATCTCTACGATTTTTTTGTTCAATATCCTGGCAGTATTTATTTTTCCTTTCTTGGGGCACCTGATCAATATGTCGGATTTTGGCTTTGGGATGTGGGCAGGCACCGCTATCAATGATACCTCTTCGGTGGTGGCGGCCGGTTATTCTTTCAGTCAGGAGGCTGGTGCCTACGCTACTATTGTCAAGCTGACCAGAGCACTGATGATTGTGCCGGTATGCTTGTTCTTTGCTGTGCTTACTGCCAAAAAAAACCACGCAGAGGGACAGCGCTTTGACCTGAAGCGTATTTTTCCGTTCTTCATTTTGTGGTTTGTGGTGGCTTCTGTTGTCAATACCAGCGGAGTTCTGCCGGCAGAGCTGTCTCATGCGTTAGGCTCCTTCGGCAAGTTTTCCATTGTTTGGGCGATGGCAGCCATCGGCTTGAATACCAATTTGTTTGCCCTGATAAAAAATGGCATGCGTCCTATTTTCCTGGGGCTTTGCTGCTGGTTTGCCGTAGCTGTGGTATCCCTGGCGATACAGCATATTCTGGGGATTCTGTAAAACAGGGGCGGCAGCTCTCTGCCTGTGACAATTACAGATATTCTACAGGATTCTGTGATATAATGGCACAAAAGGAGGGATGCTTGTGGCGAAGAAGAAAATACGCAAGGATTTGATCATCATCGGCAGCGGTATGGCCGGCCTGACGGCTGCGCTTTATGCCGGGCGCATGAAGCTGGATGTGCTGGTTCTGGAAAATGGTATTGTAGGGGGTCAGATTGTCAATTCTGTTCGTGTAGAAAATTATCCGGGGGTGCCGGATGTTGAGGGAAGCGCGCTGATGGCGGCCCTGCAGGAGCAGGCAGAGAGCTTTGGTGCAGTCGTCGACGAATTTGATGCTATACAGCATACGCAGCTTCAGACAGAGCATAAGCTGATTGAAACTGACAGTGCTGTGTATGAGGTACCGGCTGTGATCATTGCAGCCGGCATGAAGCATCGGCCTCTGCCGCTGGCGGAAGCAGCACGATATGAGGGCCGGGGAATCCATTATTGTGAGCTTTGTGATGGGCATCAATACCAGGGAAAAACCATCGCAGTTGCCGGAGGAGGCAATTCCGCGGCAGGGGCAGCCATCTTTTTGTCCAAATATGCTCAGAAGCTGTATGTGATTCATCGTTCCCAGCTGCGTGCGGACAAGGTTGCACAAAAGCGCCTGTATGAGCTGCCCAATACAGAAATCCTGTTGAATACGGAAATTACCGGTCTTTATGGCGGGGAAATCCTGGAGAAGGCAGAGCTTTGGAACAAGGAAACGGATGAGAGATACTCTCTGCCATTGGATGCTGTTTTTGTCAACATTGGTTCCACGCCTAACGATGAGGTCTTTAAGGGACAGGTGGCAGCAGATTCCTACGGGCATATTATTGCCGGAGAGGACTGCCGCACTGATGTGGCAGGGGTATTTGCTGCCGGAGACATCAGAACCAAGGAGATACGCCAGCTGACAACGGCTGCGGCTGATGGTACGACCGCTGCCCTGCTGGCAGATAAATATATTCGCTGCATGAAGGAGGAAGGAAAATGGTAAAGGTCTATTCTATTACGAAATGCCCATGGTGTGATAAGGTAAAAAAATATCTTAAATCCCGTCAGGTGGAATTTGAGGAGCACAATATTGAGCACAGCGAGGCAGACAAGGCAGAGTGCCTGCGCATTTCCGGGGACCTTACCGTTCCTGTCACCACTGTCAACGGCAGAGATTTCGTGGTCAGCTTTGATAAGGAAAAGCTGGATGCTCTTTTGGGACTTTGAGCTGAGGCCTGTCTAGAAAAAAATTGCCGTCAGGCAGAAGAATGCTTGACATATTTTCAGGAAACATTCATCATATAATTGGTATAAATAATTTTAAATTATATGAGGCGCGCGCCAAGATGGACCGTCCTGACGAGAGGAGCAAACTACATGGGATTCACTTTTATTACGAAACTTCCTACACCGGATGCGATAAAGGAGCAGTTTCCGTTGGCGGCTGAGCTGGCTGCCTGTAAAAAAGCCAGAGATGAGGAAATAAAGAAGATTTTTACCGGGGAAAGTGATAAATTCCTGATAGTTATCGGTCCATGCTCAGCAGATAATGAGGATGCGGTGGCTGATTATGTATCCCGTCTTGTCAGGGTGCAGGAAAAGACCAGGGAGCGTCTGGTTATCGTGCCGCGCATCTATACCAACAAGCCGCGTACTACAGGTGAGGGCTATATGGGCATGGTGCATCAGCCTGACCCGGAAAAAAAGCCTGACCTGCTGGAGGGCATCATTGCTATCCGCCATCTGCACATGCGTATTCTGCAGGAAACGGGATTTTCCACTGCAGATGAAATGCTCTATCCGGACAATCTGCCGTATCTGGCTGATATCATGTCCTATATTGCCGTGGGTGCGCGCTCTGCCGAGAATCAGTTCCATCGGCTGGTTGCCAGCGGATGTGATGTGCCGGTTGGCATGAAGAATCCGACCAGCGGTGATTTGAGCGTCATGCTGAATTCCGTGGTGGCAGCTCAGGTGCCGCATGACTTTATTTTCCGCGGCTGGGCAGCTCACTGTCCGGGCAATCCTCTGGCGCATACTATTCTCAGAGGCGCTGTCAACAAGCATGGACAGAGTATCCCAAACTACCATTATGAGGATCTGCGCCTGCTGCACGATTTGTATGCAAAGCGGAATCTGGCAAATCCGGCCTGCATCATTGATACCAACCACAGCAATTCCGGCAAGAAATATCAGGAGCAGGTGCGTATTGCCAAGGAAATCATGCACAGCCGCAACCATTCCAGTGATATCAAGTCATTGGTGAAGGGCCTGATGATTGAAAGCTATATTGAGCCGGGCAATCAGAAGATTGGCGAGCACTGCTACGGCAGGTCGATTACTGACCCGTGTCTGAGCTGGGATGATTCTGAGCGTTTGCTTTATGATATCGCTGAGCAGGTTTGATTGACTGAATGAAACAACCGGGGCCGTCGGCAAAATTTACGCTGACGGCTCTTTTTATGCCGAATTTTCGGCAAATCATATTCACAGGCATAAATTAATGTTATAATGATACTGAGTTTATATAGTATTTGTTATTGCTTTGCGCATGATGGGTATGAGAAACAGGAGGTATGATTATGGCAAGTAGTATTTGTGAGGTTTTGGGTATAAAATATCCTATATTGCAGGGCGGCATGGCGTGGATTTCCGATGCTGTCATGGCAGCGGCTGTTTCCAATGCCGGTGGTGCAGGTATTATTTCCTGCGGCGGACGCAGTACGGATTATGTAAGAAATGAAATCCGCAAGTGCCGTGATTTAACAGATAAGCCTTTTGGCGTCAATGTCATGCTGATGGCACCGAACAAGGACGAAATCATTGAGGTCATCTGTCAGGAACGGCCGGATTTTGTCACTCTGGGGGCCGGCAATCCAGTTCCTTATGTGGAACCGCTCCATGCAGCCGACATCAAGGTGGTTCCGGTTGTGCCGAATGTGAAGCTGGCCAAGCGTGTGCAGGACAGCAATGCTGATGCTATTGTGGTAGAGGGCATGGAAGCGGGCGGCCATATCGGTGTCCTGACTACGATGGCGCTGATGACCCAGGTAATTCCTGAGGTGGAAATCCCTGTTGTGATGGCCGGCGGCTTTGCTGACGGCAGAGGAATTGCGGCAGCCCTGGTCATGGGAGCTGCCGGAGTGCAGATTGGCACCCGCTTCCTGCTGGCAGAGGAGTGCCCTGTACATGACAATATGAAGCAGAAGCTGATTGAAGCTGCCGATACGGATACGATTGTCACCGGACAGACAATCAAGAGTGCCGTGCGCGGCATCAAAAACAAGTTTTCGCTGGCGTATCAGGAGCTGGAATTTTCCGGCAGGGCTGATAAGGACACCCTGCTGAAAATGGCTACCGGTACCAACAAGCTGGCCGCAGTGGACGGCGATATGGAAAACGGCATGATTCAGGCGGGGCAGAGCCTGCTGCCGCTGCGCAAAGTAGAGCCGATGGCGGCAATTATAGAGAATCTTGTATCTGAGGCGAGGGCTGCCTTGAGGTCAGCGGAGAAAATCAGACTGTAAACAAAAAGAGACTGGTGACAGGGAGGCAACAAGCCATCCTGCCATCAGTCTCTCTTAAATTGCAGTCTTACTGCTGAGCAGCTACTACCTCGTTCAGGGCAGCGACCAGCTCGTCTACATCAATGCCGTGGGCACCCGCACCCTGTGCGATGTTCTCATAATGAGCGGCGGCACAGCCGATGCAGCCCATGCCGGACTGCATGAATACAGGTACAGTATCAGGATAGTTGGTAACAACCTCCATGATAGACATATCCTTTGTGATAATCATATAAAATCCTCCTTAAAGACATAGCCTCTATATCCTAAAATCACGAAAATATTATATCATAGTTTGTGTTTTTGAGCAAAAAATGTATAATATTATCGTGTACTTGTTTTGCACCTGCGGTATGAAGGTGTTTTTGCATATAGTATGTTTTGATGATAGAGGTATGGCATGGAAATCCTAAAAGAAAAATTTCAGAAGCTGTCCGGCAGGCAGTTTATCTATTTGCTGATAGTGGTGATTGTCGTCCTGGCCGCAGCCGCAGCTGCAAGGCTCGGCGGGGAGGACAGCTCGGAGGCTGCACCGGTCATGAGCTGCGTGACTATCGAGGACGACCCGCGGACTGTCATGGTGCTGAATTATCACAAGATTGCCAACGAGCATAAATCCCTGTCGGTGACCTTGCCGGATTTTGAGCAGCACATGAAATGGCTGCAGGAATACGGCTATACCAGCATTACACCGGAGGAGCTGTACGCCTTTGTGGTGGGGGGAGCGGCACTGCCGGAAAAGCCGGTGCTGATTACCTTTGATGATGGCTATAAGGACAATTATACCAATGCCTATCCCATCATGAAAAAATATGGCTTCAAGGGAACGATTTTTGTGGTGACGGGTTTTTTGGGCGTTTATGACAATTATCTGACCTGGGATCAGGCACGGGAGCTTTCTGACAACGGCTTTTCCATTGAATCCCACACTCACAGCCACAAATCCATGACGGAGGCCAGTGATGAGGAAATATCCAGGGAGCTGACCAGATCCAGAGAGAAAATCAAGGAAAAGCTGGGGCTGGAGGCTGATTTTATAGCATATCCGACTGGTACCTACAATCTGCACATAGCTGATCTGGTCAGGCAGGCCGGGTATAAAGGGGCGTTTACCATCAAGTATGACAATGTGAGTCGGGAAAGCAATGTTTATGCGCTGGAGCGGGTGCCGGTCTTTCATACGGAAAAGACCAACAAGGATTTTCTGGAGCGCATCCAGTACCTGCCGCTGGTCTACAAATATGGCTGGGTGAAGAATTAGTGAAAATTGCAGCAAAAAATTATTGATAAAGATAACAATTTTCTGCTGACTAATGTATAATGAATTTGTTAGACATATTTTGAAAGGTGGTTGTATAAAATGTTACCTGTGGAAATCAAAAAAGATATATATTGGGTGGGGTCGATGGATTATTCCATGCGCAGCTTCCACGGCTACAGCACGGAAAAGGGCTCTACATATAATGCCTATCTCATTATGGATGAAAAAGTCACCCTGATTGATACGGTCAAGGCACCTTTCTGCCTGGAAATGCTGGGCCGCATCCGCAATATTGTAGACCCCGCCAAGATTGATTATATTGTTTCCAATCATGTGGAGCCGGACCATTCCGGCGGTATTCCTTTCATGTCACAGCAGTGTCCGAATGCCAGGATTGTCACCAGTGACCCAAATGGGCTGAAGGGCCTGACGGGGCGTTACGGGGAGAAGGATTATATCACCGTCAAGGCCGGGGATACTCTGTCTATCGGCAGGCGCACACTGCATTTTGTACCGACACCGATGCTCCATTGGCCTGACAGCATGGTGACTTACTGTCCGGAGGAGGAGCTGCTGTTTTCCAATGACGGCTTTGGGCAGCATTTGGCAACAGCCGAGCGCTTTGCTGATGAATGTGATATGACCGAGGTCATGCATCAGGCGAAAAAATATTATGCCAATATTCTCATGCCTTATGGGATGCAGGCGAAAAAGGCGATAGCCGCCCTGGCGGGGCTGCCAATCAGTATGATTGCCACGGGCCACGGAGTTTCATGGCGCACCAATATTTCTGATATCATCAATGCCTACACTGACTGGAGCAGCTTCAAGAAAACTGACAAGGCGGTCGTGGTATTTGATACCATGTGGCATACCACGGAAATCATGGCCAAAAATATCGCGGATGCTTTTTATCATATTGGTATCAGGCCGGTGCTTTTCGATTTGCGTACAGACCATATTTCAGATGTGATGACGGAGCTTTTGGATGCCAAATATATTGCCGTTGGCTCACCGACGCTCAACAATAACATGATGCCAAGCATTGCTGGCTTCCTGTGCTATATGAAGGGGCTGGCACCTCAGGGCCTGAAGGGCTTTGCCTTTGGCTCCTACGGTTGGGGCGGACAGAGCATAGGTCAGGCTGAGGCTGGACTGAAGGACTGCAGGGTGGATATCTGCCTGCCGATGCAGAAGATACTGAATACGCCGAATCCAAAGCTCCTGAAGGAGCTGCAGGCTGCTGTGATGGGCCTGAAGGACGCGGAATGAGCCAAATAAGGGCTATCCTGTGGGATATTGACGGTACACTGATGGATTTTGCGCTGTCTGAACGCAATGCTCTGCAGCAGACCTTTCAGGAATTTGGCCTGCCTGCCTATAGTGAGGAACTGCGTCAGGAATACAGCCTGATCAATAAAAGATACTGGACGGCGATGGAGCTGGGCAAAATCACCAAGCCTCAGGTGCTTGTCGGCAGGTTTCAGGAGCTTTTCGAGATATACGGCATCGATATAGCGCTGGCAGAGGAGTTCAATACCGTCTTTCAGCTGCACATCGGGGACGAGGTACACTTTTTTCCGAATGCAATGGAGCTGGTGCGGGATTTTAAGTCCGGGGGCTATCTGCAGTGTGCCGTGACCAATGGCACCAAGCTGGCTCAGGACCGCAAGCTGGCGAAAAGCGGACTGAATCGAATCCTGGATTATGTTTTTATTTCTGAGGATGTGGGCTTTGAAAAGCCTTCGGCAGATTTTTTTCGGACTGTCTTCAGGTCAATCGGGCATTATCAGCCTGATGAAGCAATCATTGTGGGAGATTCCCTTACCAGCGATATCCAGGGCGGCAAAAATGCCGGCATCAGGACCTGCTGGTTCAATCCCCAGGGGATGGTGCAGAACCTGGATATTCAGCCGGATTTTGAAATCAGAAAGCTGACAGAGCTGAAACGGATTCTGCGTCCTGCCGGTGACTGAAGGAGCCATTATCCGGCAGGCGGATTATCTCGTGCTATTGACAGGAGTCATGGCTGTGTGATAGACTTCTCGTTGTGATAAAGGGGAGTAGCTGGCTGGAGAATGTTCACTCTTTCGTCAATACGGCTGCGTCAGCAGCCCGGAAAGTGATTAAATAGCGAGACTTTTACTGCATGGTGCAGTAAAAGTCTCTTTTTTATTCCCTGCAAGGAAAAAATTGGAGGTATGATTGATGCTGTTAGAGGTTTTTCTGTTGGTTTTGGGCTTTGTCTGTCTGGTAAAGGGAGCGGACTGGTTCGTGGAGGGTGCGGCTGCCGCTGCCGGAAAGCTGGGGATTCCTCAGCTGGTCATCGGTCTGACTATTGTGGCGATGGGCACCAGTATGCCGGAGGCGGCCGTGAGCATTACAGCGGCTCTGAACGGCAGCGCGGCAATCACCATAGGCAATATTGTGGGCAGCAATATCCTGAATATTCTGGTTATCCTGGGGGTGACTGCGGTTATTACCAATGTGGCAATCCAGAAATCTACACTGCAGTATGAAATGCCATTTATGATTGCCATTACCGTGCTGCTGCTGTTTTTTGGCTATACCGGAGGAAGTATTGGCTTTACCGAGGGCATTATTTTTTGGGTGCTGTTCCTGGCATTCCTGGGCTATCTCTTTGCCATGTCAGCCCGCAGCCGAAAAAATGCTGATGATGACGAGGAGTTGGTGGATGTAGAGGAAATGTCTGTCGTCAAGTGTATCGTGTTCATTCTTGCCGGTGTGCTGCTGGTGGTGAAGGGAAGTGATTTTGCTGTAGGGGGAGCTGCGGAAATAGCCAGGTATTTCGGTATCAGTGAACGCTTCATCGGCTTGACTGTCATTGCCTTCGGGACTTCGCTGCCGGAGCTGGTTACTTCGGTGATTGCCGCCCGGAAGGGCAATGCGGATATTGCCATCGGCAATATCGTAGGCAGCAATATTTTCAATATCCTGTTTGTTGCCGGCACTACCGCTCTGATTTGCGAGGTACCCTTTGAAAGCAAGTTTTTGTTTGATACCGGTGCGGCTGTTTTCAGCGGGGTGCTGCTTTGGGCCGGTACGGTGAGGCACAGGGAGCTGCGCAGGCCATGCGGTGCTGTGCTGCTGCTGTGCTATGCCGCATATTTTGCATATCTTTGCATGTAGGAAAGCTGGGGCAGGAGTGCTGAAGCTGCAACGGCAAGTGCCCGCACAGAAGCATGTGTACACCTGCAGAAGAAAAACTACACAATGTCCACTGACAATAGAAAACTCTTGATGTTTATTCGACCAGAGTTTAGAATTGTAAAGCGGACGAATAAATTTTTTATGGAGGAGTTATTTTTATTATGAAGGGTACTATTGCAAGATGGCAGCGAATCAGCCTGATCCTGCGCATCGTAATCGGTTTGTTTATTGGTACGGCTCTGGCATTGACCATACCTGATAATACTGTAGTGCCGATTTTCGGCACATTGTTTGTCGGACTTTTGAAGGGAGTTGCACCGGTTTTGGTTTTTGTACTGGTTATCAGTGCACTTGCCAACGCGGCCGGGGATATCGGTTCCCGCTTCAAGAATGTTATTTTCCTGTATATCATGGGCACTCTGCTGTCAGCAGCAGCAGCAGTAGGCTTCAGCGTGGCGATGCCAGTTACCATCAAGCTGACGGACGCTGTCAATAATGCTGCTCCTGACGGCATCGGACAGGTTTTGTCCACTATCATCACCAATGTGGCAGCCAATCCTGTTGCTGCTCTGATGAACGGCAATTATCTGAGCATCCTCATGTGGGCAGTTATTTTCGGCCTGGGCTTCAAGAAGCTGGTATCTCAGGACACCCGCAATGTCATCGCTGATTTTGCCAAGGTGGTATCCAAGACTGTATACTGGATTATCCAGGTTGCACCTTTTGGTATCATGGGTCTGGTGTTCTCAGCTGTTTCCCAGAATGGTCTGGCCATTTTCATTGACTACGGCATGCTGCTGGCAGTGCTGGTGGGCTGTATGTTCGTGATTGCCTTTGTTCTGAATCCACTGATTGTCTTCATGTACCTCAAGCGCAATCCTTATCCGCTGGTGTGGAAGTGCCTGCGGGTGAGCGGTGTGACAGCCTTCTTTACCAGAAGCTCTGCAGCGAATATTCCTGTAAATATGGAGCTGTGCAGAAAAATGGGACTGGATGAGGATTTTTATTCTGTATCCGTGCCTTTGGGGGCTACTATCAATATGGAGGGTGCGGCTATTACCATCACCATCATGACTATGGCGGTGGCGCATACTCTGGGCATCAATGTGGATATTCCGACAGCACTTATCCTGTCCGTGCTGGCAACTGTAGGTGCCTGCGGTGCTTCCGGTGTGGCAGGCGGTTCTCTGCTGCTGATTCCTATGGCGTGCTCTCTGTTTGGCATCAGCAATGATATTGCCATGCAGGCGGTTGGCGTAGGCTTCATTATCGGCGTAGTGCAGGATTCCTGCGAAACGGCCATCAATTCTTCTACAGATGTGCTCTTTGCTGCTACAGCAGAATTCCATGAGCGTCTGGGCAAAGGGCAGGAGATTGAGCTGTAATCAACAGCTGACCCTGCTATAAAACATTATTTCAGAAAATCACAGCTCCCCTGGGGAAATGCGCATGCCGCGTTTTCCCGGGGGAGCTTTTCTGTTGGCAGGCGGTGCAGCTTCTCTGAATAAATCGCTGGATTGCAGGCAGCATGGGGCGGAAAGAACTTTCCTGTTCGGTCTTCCCATCTGAACATAAGAGGGTGTAAAGTCGTGAAACAGCAGCTTTTCCTGAAAGTATTTTCCAAAACAATCAATATGATTGACAGTTTCTTTCAAGACCCATATAATGGCTTCAGACAGAGAAGCTCAGGCAGATGAAGAAATTTTAGGGGGCAAAAGCGTGAATAATATGACAGCGAAAAAGATTGAAGCGCTGCAGGGGAAGCTGATAGTATCCTGTCAGGCACTGCCGCATGAGCCGCTGCATTCATCCTTTATCATGGGCCGTATGGCCGCGGCAGCCAGGGAGGGTGGTGCACGGGGGATTCGTGCCAATACCAGGGAGGATATTGCAGAAATCCGGCAGAATGTCGACCTGCCGATTATCGGTATCGTCAAGCGGGATTATCCAGGCTGCAGGGTTTATATAACACCTACCATGTGGGAAATTGATGAGCTGATGGAGGTCAGGCCGGAGATCATTGCCATGGATGCAACGATTGATGCAAGGCCTCAAGGCAAGACTCTGGAGGAATTTTTCCGGGAGGTCAAGGCAAGGTATCCCCGGCAGCTGTTCATGGCGGACTGCTCCACTGCTGATGAGGCGGTCATGGCTGATGCGCTGGGCTTTGACTTTATTGGCACGACGCTGGTCGGTTATACGGAGCAGAGCAAAAATGACCGGATTGAAGCGGATGATTTTGCAATCTTGCGGGAGATTGTCAGCAGGGTGAAGCACAGGGTCATTGCAGAGGGGAATATCGATACGCCGCAGAAGCTCAAACGGGTGATTGAGCTGGGGGCATATTGTGCGGTGGTTGGTTCGATTATTACCAGGCCGCAGGTGATCACCAAAAGGTTTGCCGAAGTATTGGAGACTGAATAATAAAAATAGGAGCAAAGGCGTTTGAGGAGACAGGCCGGAAAAGTCTGCCTCCACGGCCCATGAGGCTGCAGCAAAGATAAACGGGACTGGGAGGTCAGGCTATGGGAAACAGGCAGCGGTCGATTATTCCGATGATTGATGTCAATTATAAGCAGTTTAGTCCTGCTGAGAAAAAGGTGGCGGATTTTTTTATCACAAACGATGAGGATGTGGATGTATCTGCCAGAGAAATGACCCGGCGGCTTTATGTTTCGGAGGCCACTCTTTCCAGGTTTGCCAAAAAAAGCGGCTTCAGCGGCTACCGTGAATTTGCGTTTGAATATAAGAGCCAGAAGCTGAAAAAGCGTTCCACTATGACGAATGTCACCAAAGGGGTGCTGTCCATCTATGAGAACCTCCTGGATAAGGAGTATGAGCTGCTTGACGAAAAGCAGATTGACAGGATTGCGGCGTATATCAGTCAGTATGAGCGGATTGTGGTATGCGGCAAGGGAAGCTCCGGGATTGCCGCGGAGGAAATGGAGCTGCGGTTCATGCGCATCGGCATCAATATCGATGCCATTGTTTCTGAGGACAGGATGCGTATGCAGACGGTGTTCATGAACAGCAAATGCCTGGTGATCGGGCTGAGCATCAGCGGCAATACGGAGGATGTGCTTTACATGCTGAAGGGAGCGCATAAGAACAGGGCAAGGACCATTCTGGTCACTGCCTACAACCAGGAGGGCTTCCGCGAGTTCTGTGATGAGGTGGTGCTGGTGCCGTCCTATCAGCGCATGGATTACGGCAATTCCATTTCGCCGCAGTTTCCCCTGCTGGTTTTGCAGGATATTATTTATACGAAGTACATGCAGAGCAATCATTGTATCAAAGAAGCACTGCACAGTAATACATTGAAGGCATTGAGGAGGACACTGAAATGAGAATTTACAGGGCAAAGGATTACAGGGATATGAGCCGGAAGGCCGCCAATATTTTATCTGCACAGGTTATCATGAAGCCTAACTGCGTACTGGGTCTGGCAACCGGTTCTTCACCGGTTGGCGTCTACGACCAGCTGGTGGAATGGTACAAGAAGGGGGATCTGGATTTTTCGGAGGTCACTTCTGTGAATCTCGATGAATACAAGGGACTCAGCCCTGAAAGCGATCAGAGCTATTATTATTTCATGCACAAGCATTTTTTTGACAGGGTGAATATCAATCCCGGCAAAACCTATCTGCCGGACGGCCTGGCGTTGGATGAGGCGGCAGAGTGTGCCCGCTACAGTGCCATGATCCATGAGCTGGGCGGTGTCGATATGCAGCTTTTGGGGCTTGGGCATAACGGACATATCGGCTTCAATGAGCCTGATGAGGCTTTTGAGAAGGATGTGCACTGTGTCAGCCTGACGGAGAGGACCATTGAGGCAAACAAGCGGTTTTTTGCCAGTGCGGAGGAGGTGCCGCGCAAGGCATATACTATGGGCATCAAGACCATTATGCAGGCGAAGAAGGTCGTGGTGGTTGTCAGCGGTGAGGAAAAGGCGGAAATGGTGAAGAAAGCATTCTTCGGGCCTGTTACTCCCCATGTGCCCGGCTCTATCCTGCAGATGCACAATGATGTGATTTTGATTGCGGATGAGGCAGCACTGTCAAGGCTGTGATGGAGGTTAGCGTTATGAGACTTGATAATGTATTGATATACACAGAGGAGCATGACTTCCGCCCGGGGTGCCTGGAAATCGAGAACGATAAAATCAGGGCAGTAGACTTTGGCGGGAGAGCACCGGAGGGTGAGGTGCTGTATGCGGTGCCGGGGCTGGTGGATATCCATTTCCATGGCTGCATGGGGGCAGATCTCTGTGATGCGGAGCCGGATACCATAAAAACACTGGCTGAGTATGAGGCCAGCCAGGGAGTGACCTCTATCTGTCCAGCCACCATGACCATGTCCGTGCCGGATCTGCATAAAATCATGAAGAATATCGGAGCCTATCAGGAGAGCAGCGGCGCGCATTTTGCAGGTGTCAACATGGAAGGACCGTTCATCAATAGGGAAAATAAGGGAGCTCAGAACGGTGAGCATATCATTCCCTGTGACGCAGAGCTGTTCCGTCAGCTGCAGCAGGAGTCGGGAAACCGTATCAGACTGGCGGATGTAGCGCCGGAGGAGTCTGGTGCCCTGGAGTTTATCGAAGCTGTAAGGGATGAGGTCGTGGTTTCCCTGGCACATACGGCAGCCGATTATGATACGGCGATGGCCGCCTTTCAGAGGGGGGCCAGCCATGTGACGCATCTCTTCAATGCCATGCTGCCTCTGCATCACAGAAACCCCGGTGTGCCGGGAGCGGCAGCCGATGCAGGCGTGTATGTGGAGCTGATTTGTGACGGCATACATATTCATCCGGCAGTAGTGCGGTCTGTCTTTAAGCTGTTCGGCAGTGAAAAAATCTGCATGATCAGTGACAGTATACGGGCAACAGGACTGGCGGACGGAGATTATACTCTGGGCGGGCAGGCTGTCAGGGTACAGGGCACGCTGGCTACCCTCGCTGACGGCACGATTGCAGGGTCGGTGACCAATCTTATGGGCGGTCTGAGGACGGCCGTGCAGAAGATGGGGATTCCTCTGGAGGAGGCTGTACGCAGTGCTTCTGAAACACCGGCGCGCTCTATCGGGATTTTTGACAGATGCGGCAGCCTGGCTGCCGGCAAGCAGGCAGATCTGGTATTGCTGGACAGGGAGCTGAAGGTAAGGATGGTCATGGCTGGCGGCAGAGTAATCAGGCAGGTGTGAAGGGCGTGTGTACAGCCTTTTTTATGGGCCGGGGCGAATATTATATTTTGTGTACAATTTCAAAATATAAAGTTTTTTGTATTCATAAGTAATTTTATTGACACAGGTTTCGGTTTTGTGATATAAATTACTTGTGAAAAAGAAGTGCATTTCAAAAACAACAAATATCACTTTAGGACATTGAGGTCCGCACTGCGGTTATGTGGTGCGGGCTTTTTTGCAACTGTATCCAGGAGATATGTTTTGGTAGGGTAGTCCTTGTGGCTATGTATTAGGGGATTGTCGGGAGGTATTATTTATGGATTTAGTAAAATTAATGGCGGATGTGAATGATTTTGTCTGGGGTCCGGTTATGCTGGCATTCCTGGTAGGTACTGGTATTTTTCTCACAATAAGATTGAAATTCTTGCCCTGGAGGAATCTTCCCTATGCGGTCAAAATGATTATCAGCAAGCGGGAGAACAGTGCAGGTGATATAAGCCCGTTCCAGTCACTGATGACTGCTCTGTCAGCCACGGTCGGCACAGGCAATATTGTCGGTGTTTCCACTGCTATGGTTTTAGGCGGTCCTGGTGCATTGGTCTGGATGTGGATTTCCGCAGCCTTTGGCCTTTCCACTAAATATGGCGAGTCCGTATTGGCTGTCAAGTACCGCAAGACCAACAGCGTTGGTGAAATGGCAGGCGGACCGATGTACGCTATGAAGTACGGCTTTGGCAACAAGGCTGTCGGCAGCGGTTTGGCCGGACTGTTTGCGTTCTTTGCAGTTGCTGCTTCCTTTGGTATCGGCAATATGACCCAGGCCAACTCTATTTCCTCGGCTTTCAACGCCAGTCTGGGACTTGATCCTGTAGTCATCGGCGTTATCCTGACTCTTTGCTGCCTGGCAGTGCTGGTGCGCGGTATTCGCAGCATTGGCGCCGTTTCTAGTGTAATTGTGCCGGCGATGGCAGCCTTTTATTTCGTGGTTGCCATGATTGTCATTGTTGCCAATGCTTCTGCACTGCCTGCCGGGCTGGCGGAGATTTTCCGGATGGCCTTCGCACCTGAGGCAGTTGCCGGTGGTGTGGGTGGTTCCATCATTGCTTCTATGCTGACCTCCATGCGCTGGGGTGTTGCCCGCGGCGTATTCTCCAATGAGGCAGGGCTTGGCTCAGCACCTATTGCAGCAGCCGCTGCCAAGACGGACCATGCTTCCCGTCAGGGCTATGTAAATATGACCGGTACTTTCTTTGATACCATGATCATCTGTGCTTTGACTGGTCTGGTCATTGCTTCCTCCGGTGTCCTGGGGACAATCGATCCGGCTACCGGCAAGGCAGTTTCCGGCGCACATCTGACGATTATGGCGTTCTCCACGGTATTTGGAGAGGCTGCCAAGTATATTGTATCTGTGGCGTTGGCACTATTCGCCTTCTCCACTATCCTGGGCTGGGAGTATTACGGTGAAAAAGCGCTGGAATACCTTATCAGCAACCGCAAGGTCATCATGGGCTATCGTGTCCTGTTCAGCCTGATTGCCTTTGTCGGTGCTACTCAGACTTTGGACTTTGTATGGAACTTCTCCGATACCATGAATGGCCTGATGGCAATTCCAAACCTGCTCTGCCTGCTGTGGCTGAACAAGGATATTGCTCATGAGTGCTTTGAGTATCAGAAGCTGGTAGTAGAAAAGGAAAAGCAGGGTGAAACGGTGGATCTGACCAATCTCACCCCTACGGTTTAAGTAAACAAACAGCATAATTCCGAGCTTGCAGCCGGAAACTGGCACAGTTGGCAGACCATGATATGGCAGCCGGCTGTGCCTATTATTTTGGGCATGGAAGCGTTTTCCATGCATGTGAATGAATAATTTGGAGGTATTTATATGAGCTTGATGGATAATTTGAAGGCCGTTGACAGTGAGGTTGCTGTAGCGATTGAATCTGAGCTGGAGCGTCAGCAGAACAAGCTGGAGCTGATTGCATCTGAGAATATTGTCAGCACGGCGGTCATGAGTGCTCAGGGCAGTGTGCTCACCAATAAATATGCAGAGGGCTATCCTGGCAAGCGTTATTACGGCGGCTGCGAATATGTGGATGTGGTGGAGCAGTTGGCGATTGACCGTGCCAGAGAGCTCTTTGGGGCAGAGTATGTCAATGTACAGCCCCATTCCGGTGCACAGGCGAATATGGCGGTTTTCTTTGCCCTGCTGCAGCCGGGGGACACTGTGATGGGCATGAACCTGACAGACGGCGGTCATCTTACCCACGGCTCACCGGTGAATATGTCCGGCAAATATTTTAAAATCGTACCTTATGGCGTCAGCGAAAAAACTGAAATGCTGGATTATGAGGAAATTGAGAGGATTGCTGCGGAATGTAGACCAAAGCTGATTGTGGCAGGGGCTTCTGCCTATGCCCGCACCATAGACTTTTCCCGCATGGCAGAAATTGCTCATGGCGTGGGAGCATATCTCATGGTAGATATGGCGCATATTGCAGGGCTGGTAGCGGCAGGACTGCATCCAAGTCCGGTGCCTTGTGCTGATGTGGTGACTACTACAACCCACAAGACACTGCGCGGTCCGCGGGGAGGCTTGATCCTCTGCCGGGATGGAGAATTGGGCAGGCAGTTCAACAAGGCGATTTTCCCTGGTATACAGGGCGGACCGCTGATGCATGTGATTGCTGCCAAGGCGGTAGCTCTGAAGGAAGCGCTTTCGCCTGAATTCAGGGAATATGCGGCGCAGGTCATTAAAAATGCCAGGATCCTGGCTGAGACGCTGGAGGCAGAGGGCTTCCGCATTGTGTCCGGCGGTACGGACAACCATCTGATGCTGGTGGATTTGACCAGCAAGCATATTACCGGCAAGCTGGCACAGAATCTTTTGGATGAGGTGGGCATTACTGCCAACAAGAATACCATTCCCTTTGAAAAGCTCAGCCCCTTCACCACCAGTGGTCTGCGCCTCGGCTCTCCGGCACTGACAACCAGAGGCTTCATGGAAGAGGATATGGCTGAGGTGGGAAGTATCATTGCCCTGGTGCTGAGCAATCCGGAGGATGAGGCTGTCCGCGGAGAGGCGAAGGAACGAGTGGCTGCTCTGTGTGAAAAGTATCCTCTGTATTGAGATATACGGCTAACGGCAAAGAATATACCGGCATTGGCTTGTCGGCAGGGATAGTATAAGCATCGGGACTGGCCCGATAGCTCCCTGTAAAAAATAACGCTGCAGGTTTTGTCTGCAGCGTTATTTTTCTGTACAGTTTGTCAGAGAAGTAAAAAAGCAGCTTCCAGAGATGAGGAAAGCTGCTTTTTTAAAGGAGATATATGTTTTTGACTGCTGAGGAACTAGGGGTTTCCTCAACCGTCGTTTATGATGAGGCTCGGCCGGTGTGCAGCTGTGATGCACACCGGCTGAGCGGACATCCATACTGGAATGCCTGCTGGAAAACAAAAAAGCCTGAACACGGACTGCAATCAATCCATATCCAGACACCATAGTCTGCCTCCAGGCTGTTCTACTTATACGAAAATGATACCATCAAATGCTCCTGCTGTCAATACCTTGAGAGCTGCCGGCTGTGTATACAATTTACTGTTACTGCAGTGTGCAGCATTGTGCATTTGGAAGACCGAATTAATCAAATTAAATTATCTAATGCAATAGTCCCATTCATCTATGATATAAATGTCTACATAATAAACACAGGAATATAGCAGTACTTTATAGATATTAGGGATGGAATTATGGGGAAAAATATAAATGAGTTTAGGAAAAATATCCTATTAGCAGGA
>JAQUZO010000024.1 GCA_028691285.1 Anaerovibrio sp.
CAATTCTCCCATTTTAAAACCTGAAATCTCTCTTTCCGCTGCTGATATCAGCCAAATGCTCTGCAGCAATCTGCCGCACCTTTTCCTTCGGTATGCGTGCCAGTTCTCTTTCAATCAGCTCCAGGCCAAGTCTTTTGGTATCCTCACCGGCATAATCCTCCAGATATTCCTTCAAGGTCATCAGAGCATTCGGGTGACAGCAATTCAGGATCTGCATATTTTTGCACAGTGCCATGAATCTGTCGCCGGTACGGCCCTCACGGTAGCAGGCTGTACAGAAGCTCGGGATATAGCCCAGCTTCATCAGCCAGTTGATGACCTCATCCAGGGAACGCTGGTCGCTGACATCGAATTGAGCTGAGGAATCCTCCTCCGGCTCAGGATTTACATAACCGCCCACACTGGTACGGGAACCGCCGCTGATCTGAGAAATACCCAGCGGCAAAACTTTTTCCCGGCATTTTTGTGATTCACGGGTTGAAATAATCATGCCGGTATATGGTACGGCTATGCGGATAAGGGCACACAGCTTTGCAAAGGTATCATCATCAATGCCGTTGTCGAAGGCATCCGGGTCAATGTCATCAGCATGCCTGATGCGTGGTACACTGATGGTATGGGGGCCGACGCCGTGCACTGCCTCAAGATGCTCTGCATGCATCAAAAGCCCTGCGAATTCATAACGGTACATTTCCAGACCAAACAGCACGCCAAGACCAACATCGTCAATGCCGCCTTCCATGGCTCTGTCCATGGCTTCGGTATGATAGGCATAATCATGCTTGGGGCCGGTTGGATGCAGTTTTTCATAGGATTTTTTGTTGTAGGTCTCCTGGAATAAAATATAGGTACCGATTTCTGCTTCCTTGAGCTTCCTGTAATTTTCTACCGTGGTGGCAGCGATATTGACATTGACCCGTCGGATGGCACCATTTTTATGCTTTATGCTGTAGATAGTCCTGATGCTTTCCAGAATATATTCGATAGGATTGTTGACAGGATCCTCACCTGCTTCTATAGCCAGGCGTTTATGTCCCATATCCTGGAGTGCTGTAACCTCGGCCCGGATTTCCTCATGGGTCAGCTTTTTGCGGGCAATATGCTTGTTCTTGGCATGATAGGGACAGTATACACAGCCATTCACACAGTAATTTGACAGGTACAGCGGTGCGAACAGAACAATCCTGTTGCCGTAATAATCCTGCTTGATCTGCTCGGCCAAAGCATATAGCTCCTGTATCTTCTCCTGGTTGTCACAGGCCAGCAATACAGAGGCTTCACGGTGGGTCAGGCCCTTGCGGAGCTTTGCCTTGGCGATAATCCGGTCAATCAGGGGCAGATTGCCTTTGTTGGCATCGGCATAGGCCAGTGTTGCCGTGATTTCCTCATCGGCAATGAATTCCTCGGCCTTCATGGAGTTTGCATTGTACATCTTACATTACCTCTCATCTATCTGGTGCAGCGGCTGAATCTCAGCCAACATTGATATCTGGCTTGAAATCGCCAATATCCGTGACGATTTCATAGCCGATGGCATCTATGCTTCTTTTCAAAGCAGCTGTATATTGGGCACTTTCTTCCCCGCTGTACAGCTTATGGTCATACAGGGTATATTTCCTGCGTACTGACCGGGGCGAAAGATTTGGCATCAGGACATTGGCTCCTGCAAGGATTCCTGCCTCCCGACCCTTGGGCAGCAAAGTTCCCAAGGCAGTTGTAGCAGGCAGCAGAGCATGAGGCAGCAGCAGCCTGACTATGGACAGCAGGGTAAGTGTCTGTTCACAGGAGCCAGCCTTTTCCCTGCCAAAGGGTGTGGCATGCTGGGGGATGAACGGCCCGATTCCCACCATGTGCGGCTGCAGCTCCCGCAGAAACTTCAGATCTGCAAACAGAGTGTCGGCAGTCTGACCGGGGGAACCTACCATGAAGCCTGCCCCCACCTGAAAGCCCAGCTCCTTCAGACTGTACAGGCATTCCCTGCGCCTGCTCAGTGACATCTCTGCCGGGTGGAGTTTTTGATAATGCTTCATATCAGCAGTTTCATGGCGCAGAAGGTACCTGTCAGCTCCGGCTGAAAAATACCGCTCATAGCTTGCACGGGATTTTTCTCCGATAGACAGAGTGACGGCACAATCTCCAAACTTTTTTTTGATGCTGCTTATCAGACGGCAGACCCTGTCATCTGTAAAATAAGCATCCTCGCCTCCCTGGAGGACGAAGGTGCGGTAACCCAGCCGATACCCTTCAAGGCAGCAGGCAAGGATTTCATCCTCTGTCAGGCGGTAACGCTCTGTCTCCTGGTTGCTGCGCCGGATGCCGCAGTAAAAACAGTCATTTTGGCAGTAATTGGTAAATTCAATGAGGCCGCGGATATAAATGCTCCTGCCGTAAATCCGCCGGGCCGCTGCCGCTGCCCGCTTTTTCAGATAGGCATTCTCCTGTCCTGCCAGCAGCTGCTGCAGCTGTTCAACAGAAATATTCTGTGTTGTTTCAATTTTGTCAACAATGGATATGGCTGTCACCTCCCGAGAACAGTTTTGAATCTGCAGCAATGGATGAACAGGTTATTCGATATGATTTCTTTATCATAGACAGGCTGCAGAATATCTTTTATGTATAGTTTAACACTTACACAAAAAAAGTAAATAAATGTACAGAAATTTTTCTCATCATACAAAAACCAGGACGCTGTTGAGAGCAGTCCTGGTTTTCAGTTCATCTCAGATATTGAAGACAATTTTCTTGCCGATAATGCACTTTACCGGTTTATCATAAATGTTTAAAGCAGGTGCAAAGCGATAGCTGTAGGCGGCTTCTGCCGCCGCCGCATCAAGTGCTTCATAGCCGGAGGATGCGGAGATTTCCACGCTGCTGACAGTGCCGTCCGCTTCGACAGTCAGCCTGAGTGCAACAACGCCGCCTATACCCTGTTCCTGTAAATCATAGGGATAACGCGGTTCCCTGCCGCTTAAAAACTGCGGCGGAGTCTTCGGTCTTTGACGGCTCTCTTGTCCTGCACCGTCGCCTGTGCCTGTGCCTGTGCCGGTACCGCTGCCCTCGCCGTCACCGTTGCCAGCCCCACTGCCGTTTCCCTTTCCGATTCCGCTGCCCATGCCGTCATGGGCAGCAGTTATGTTTTTACCGTCAGCAGTCTGGCTGCCGGGATGCTGACTTTGTTTCTCAGCTTCGTAACGGTGCTCATTTTTATATTCCTCCCTGCGCGTAGGGTTCCTGGTATATTCCTCTGCTATTTCCGGCAGCAGCTCATCTGTGTCAGGCAAAGTCACAGGTGGAGCAGAAGCCTCTGCGCCTCCGCCAGCCGAGCCTCCAGGCAAAGTATCATCCGCAGCCTCATAGAGCGCAATATCAATTGCAGGCGGCTCGGATTCTGCCGTAAAAGCTGCAAATAAGCCTGCAAGGGATACAACTATGAATGCAGCAATATGTACCAGCAGAGAAATTGCCCAGGCCTCATATTTGTCCCTTTCTTCCCTATCCATGCTTACCTCCCGTTGTCAGCTGCCAGAGCAAAACGGGTAATGCCGGCGCCCTTCAGCTTGTCCAAAAAGCTGATGATCATGCCATAATCCATATTCTGGTCGGCCCGTAAGACAACTGCAAACTGCGGGCTGCGTCTTTTTTCTGCCGCAGCCTTCTCCAAAAGCTCCTGTTCTGTTATTGGTTTATCCTCCAGCCAGAGAGAACCATCCGCCTTCATGGTAACCAGACAGGATGCCTTCAGCTGTGTTTCAGCATTTTTTGCCTGCGGCAGGCTGACATCGACCGTTTTGAGATTAACCATATAAAGAGTGCTCAGCATGAAAAAGACCAGAAGGAAAAACATGATGTCAATCATGGGAATGATATTTACCTCCGGCTTGGAAAATGCTCTCCGGTTGCGCAGCCTCATAGCCCGTCACCTGCTTTGGACAAAAATTCACCGGCAGCCGTTTCTGCCAGTGAGAAGCAAAGCTCCATATCTGTGATGATATTTTCGATGCGCTGCGAAAAATAGGCATGGACAGCCAGCGAAATAATCGCCACGCACAGTCCCATTGCCGTTGCAATCAGAGCCTCGCCGACACCGCCTGTGATGGCAGCAGATTGGCCCGATGCCACATTGAACACACTGAAGGCTGAAATCATGCCGCTGATTGTGCCCAGCAGCCCCAGCAGGGGGGCCATGGTAACGATGACGCTCAGATAATACAGCTTCTGCCGAAACCTTGAAATAGCAATTCCCGATTGTACTTCCATATAAGCAGCGGCATTTTTTCGGGCCGGGCTTTTTTCCGACCCCAAAACATCAGCCAAAATCCCAGCTAAGGCACCCTGGGAACTTTGAGCAAGCCTCAGGGCTTCCTCCGTCCGTGCCTGCAGCATATACGCCGCAAATTCTTTGGCAAAGGCTCGTCCGGAATCGCTGCGGGCAAAATATTTTCCCCGTTCTACAGCTACTGCCAGCACAAAAAGCGAACAAAGCAGCAGCACATACATGACTATTCCTCCCTTGTGGAAGAAATCAAGGCCCTGAAAAATCAGTTCCATAAAAGCCTCCTGTTCTTAGAAACGATAATTGTAGCTGAGCATGTAGTTGATTGGCGCTACATAATAATTGGAACCGGTATGCATGGTTACATCCTCGCGGTTCAGCAGGTTTTCAATACTGAGAGCAATCTCGCTCTGTGCGTCCGGCGCATAGCTGAAGGTCCAGTTGGTCAGGAAATACGGCTTGCAGCTATAGGCAGGCTTATCTGAAGGAGACTGTACCCGATTGCAGAGATAGGAACCGGTCAGCGAGGTAGAGAATTTATCCTTTTTGTAGGTAATGCCGCCTGTCAGCTGCAGCTTGCCCTGGGTAGGCTCCCAGAGGTTCTGCTTCTTTTCGTTTTTAGTCTGAGGGTTCTGCCAGGTGACGCCATACTGGTAGGACCAGCCGTTTTTACCCTTGATATCACAGGAAAGCTCAATGCCGGTATTCCTGAAATCCTCATTGGTATACTGGTACAGGCCGCTTGTCCGGTTCCACTTTGCAGCTATATTGTCCTTTATATCTGCATGGAAGATTGCCGCCCGCCAGCTGTGGTCATTGTGTTCCTGCTTCCAGCCTATTTCATAGTTCATGCCTGTCTGAGGCTTCAAATCCGTCGCAGGCATGGACAGAGCACCTGAACCGTATATCTGGGTCAGGGTCGGCATGATGAAGGACTGATTCATACTGACATAGATATTGTTCTTTTCGTCCATTTTGTGCAGCCACTGAGCAGCTGCACTGAAATTGCTGTAGTTGGTGCCTGCTCCGCTGGTCCAGGTTTCCCGCATGCCCAGGGTCGCCGTGTTCCTGTCATCAAATTTCTGTTCCCATTGGCCAAAAATCGCCCAGTTGTTGCGCATATAATTCTGACCTGTCTTTGTGTAAGAAGTTGGAAGAGCCTGGTATGTTTCATGCTGCAGATCAGCCCCGAGAATTGCCTCGGATTTTTCACCCAGCTTCCAGCTGCGCTGTATGTCTGTTCCCAGAGTGGTATTGCGCTCGCGTGTATTGTAATAGCCGTTAGGCGTCAGGCTTGATTTATCCATATAGGTTGGCCCGTGGGATTCTACGCTGTTGGTATTATAATAGAAATTTGCCTTCCAGTTGGCATCCTGATAATTCAGCTGGGTAATGTGCTGTTCGGTCGTATATTCACGCCCGTTGAACGGGTCGCCTACGGCAATATTCTTGGTGGTTTTGTCCACCCGGTCAACATAGCGGTTCCACTCGGATTTGTTATTGTAGTAGTCATAAATCAGCGTCAGGTTGGGATTGAATTTGTAGCTGAAGCCGATATTCCTTTTTTCAACATTCAGTAAATCAGTGCGGGTTGAGCCGGTAAAAATTTTTGAGTCAGCAGAGGTTACCTCTGTTTCCTTGACACCATTCTGCTCTGCCCAACGATTATAGGAATAATGCAGGTTCATCTTATCATCACCTGCACTGAGATGATAATCCTGCTGGCCGAAATTGCCAAAGCCCGCGCTTATCTGGTTGTTAAGGCCCTTTTTGGTAATGATGTTCACCACGCCGGCCATGGCTTCACTGCCGTACAGCACGGAGCCGCCTCCCTTGACTATCTCGATGCGCTCAATATTCTGTACAGGAATCTGCTCCAGGTTGGTGTTGCCCCGCCAGGCAAAGGGACTGCCGTTCATCAGCACCAGGGTACCATTTCTGATGCCGCGGATGCCAAGCTCATTGGTCATTGTACCCATGGTTGCGCCTCTGGCACCCATGCTTTTAGCTATAAACCCGTTGACCTTGTACAGGGCTTCGGCAACATTGGACGCACCGCTCGCCTTTATCTCCTCACTGGTGATAACGACTGTCGATGCCGGAACATCAACATCCTTCTTGGCTGTGCGGGTTGCCGTGACAATGGTATCATCCATTTCATAGACATCCACCTGTTCCTGTGCTTTAGATATATCAGCTTCCTGTGCTGACACAGAGCCGTGGCAGGAGCTCAATGCCAGGATAACTCCCATGGTAAGCCAATACTTGTGATTTTTCATAATAGCCCTTCTCTCCTTTATCAGATAAATTATACATGCTCCTGAAGCTGCAGAGCATATTACATACAGCCTCAAGTCCATTTCAGGATAATTCCTAAGTGAGCTTTTCAGCAGCTGATTGGCAGGCATTTTCACGAATGCTATTTGCCGGCAGCTGCTGCCTAAGGAGAACAGGTGTGATTTCAACACAAAAAGAGGAGAACCTCCCTAAAAAGAAAGACTCCCCTGTTTATCGTCAATCTCCTCCCCATCGCTCGTGGGTATTGTAAGCCGTCATAGCTTACGCAGCGGTGATTTTCATGCAAGGCAGTTCTCCTGGCTTAGGTTCATCGTGCTGCCGCGCCTTCCCAAAGCATCTGCTTCAGTGACATAACTTATGCGGCGGCACTCCCCCTACAGTGGCGGGACCGCTTCGGCTTATACCGAAATTCTCTGTTAGACCCTTACGGGTACCTTACATACTATATGCAATTCTAATCTAATTCTAATCGCAGCAATCAAAAATGTCAAATATAAATCAATTTTATTTAATTTACCTAAAATTGATTTTTTACCAGCACATTGCAAGAATATTTTCAATATCCTGCTGCGCAAGAGGCTTGAAGCCGGGAATCACCCTGCCGCCGCAGGCTTTTTGTGCCATGCCGGCAAAGCTTTCCTGACTGATACCGACTGCAGAAAGGGTACGCGGCAGTTCCAAAGTCTCAAAAAGAAATTCCTCCAGTCTGGCAATGCTTTCCTTGGCAATCAGCATTGGCTCCTGATTGTCAGCTATGCCAAAGACATTCACGCCAAATTGGGCGTATTTTGGAGCAGTAGCTTCATCCAGGCAATATGCCAGCCATCTTGGTGTCAAAATTGCCAGCCCCAGACCGTGTGTAATATCATAAACAGCAGAAAGCTCATGCTCTATCGGATGGCAGCTCCAGGCCTGGCGTCTGCCGCCGCTGGCAAAACCGTTGATGGCCCAGGAGGATGCCCACATCAGATTGGCACGGGCTTCATAGTTCGCAGGTTCTTTCAGAGCTGTCGGTGCATACTTGATGACCGTCTTCATCATGCCCTCCATAAAGCAGTCCAGCATATAGAGATCCTGCTCCATATTAAAATAAACCTCCATGATGTGGGACAGGATATCTGCTGCACCGCAGGCCGTCTGATAGACGCTGACGCTGTAGGTCAGGGTTGGGTCAAGGAAGGATGCCTTTGGCAGCAATACAGGTGCCATACGGGCGAGCTTGTCCTGGGTTTCCAGATTGCTGATTACGCCGCCGCAGTCCATTTCAGAGCCTGTTGCAGCCAAAGTCAGCACGGTGACGACCGGCAGGGCTTTGGTTACAGGAGACCTCTTGGTGAAAAAATCCCAGGGGTCGTGCTCTGCACAAGCTCCGGCAGCAATCCATTTGCCTGCATCAATAGTAGAGCCGCCGCCGGCAGCCAGAATGACATCAATATTATTCCTTTTGCAGATTGCCGCCCCCTCACGAACAGAGTCAATCCTTGGGTTGGGAGCAATGCCGCCAAGCTCGAAAAGCTCCAGCCCTGCCCGTTGTATTTCTGCAGCCAGCCTCTCATAAAGGCCGTTTGCCTTGATGGAACCACCGCCATACACCAGAAGGACGCGCCTGCCATGTCTGGCCAGCTCTTCGCCTAAATGCACAAGCTGATTCTCACCAAAATATACTTTTACGGGAATATCATAAATAAAGTTATTCATATTTCCTCCTGTCAGGCAAACAGCATTTTGGCCTTATCTGCCATGCGCTGACCATACAGCCGAAACAGCTGCCTGTCTGCATCTATATCCTGGCCCACAGCAACAGGGCCTAAATGGATGACAGGCTTGCCCTGGGCACCGCCGCCGGAATAAACGGCCATGCCGCAAACCAGCATGTGACGCAGGATAGTCTGAATGGCAATATCGCCGCCGCCGTGGATATACTGTGCTGTCGCAAAGGCTCCGCCCAGCTTTCCCGCTACCTTGTAGGCTGACAGGCTCTCCAGAAACAGCTTCATTTTGCCGCTGACATCTGCATAGTAGGTTGGCGTCCCGATGATGACACAATCGCTGTTCCTCAACCATTCCTCATCCAGCGCCTCAATAGAAAACGCCCGTGCCTCAGCCTTTGCCTCCTGCATTCCCTGGACAATGGACTCTGCCATAGTCTTAGTATTGCCTGTCTGGGAAAAATACAATACACTAGCATTCATGCTAAAAGCCTCCCTTTCGATATTTCTGCTAAAATTCCTGTTTCTGCAAAGCTCAGCCCTTGTCAGAAACTTCGTTATATACATCCTTCAGCAGGGTTTCCTTCCGCAGCTCCCTGCATTCACACTGCCTGCTTTCGGCAGGCACCTGCCTGATAGCCTCCAAAATGATTTCTCCCAGCATAGGGGCATCATCATAAAAAATATCGGACATATCCTGATGGGACCATTTCCTGATGCCTTCGCCGTAATTTACGGTGAAATACAGCCCTGCGTAACAGGCTCCGATTTCTCTTGCCAGATAAACCTCCGGACAGATGCTCTGTCCGACAATATCAGCATGTCCGTTCAGCATGGCGATTTCAGCAGGGCTTTCAAAATGCCTGCCGTCAGTAACGGCATAGGTTCCCCTGAGAAAAAGCCTGCCGTCGAAGCGTTTTTTTGTTGCCTTGATCAGGGCGGCCCGCAGCTCAGGACACAGAGCGTCACGCATCACCAGCAGATACCTGCCGTCCAGCATGACATCCTTGCGCACAGACATATCCAGATAATCATCCGGTACAATCATATCCCTGATATCCAGCAGCTTGTTGACCGTGCCGACACCGCCCTCAGAAATAATACGCTTTACACCGGCTTCCCGGAACACCCAGAATACCTGGCGGGAAGCATCCGCACGGGTGGTACCGCTGCGCCAGCCGTGCATTTTGACAGTCAGCACATGTCTGTCTCCTACGGCAAAATGGCGAAATGCCGGACTCCTGCCATAAGGCGTGTCAAAAAACAGATTATCTGCTATGATTTTTACATCCTCAGCCCCGCAGTTGGCAGGAAAATCACTGGACAGCGTGCCTGAACCGCCCACAATGCCGTAATCAGCAGCAGGAATATTCATATCCTTCATCTTCATCACCTTATTCCTCAAAGCATTTTATTATATTGTACTCTGTATCACGCTGTGCCGGCAGCCTGCCTGCTCCGCGAATCAGCCCCACCATTTTGCTGATGGACATATCGTAAGCTGTACCGGCTGCCCGGACTACATTTTCCTCAAGCATGATGCTGCCCAAATCATCTGCCCCAAAACCCAGGGTGAGCTGTCCGATGCGCTCTCCCTGAGTGACCCAGGAGCCCTGGATATGGGCAATGTTGTCCATGTACAGCCTGCTGACTGCCAAGGTGCGCATATAATCCCAGCCGGAGGTCTTCTCGCCGCCCAGCTCTGTATTGCCAGGCTGATAACTCCAGGTGATAAAGGCCCGGAAGCCGCCGGTTTTATCCTGCAGGCGCCGGATTCTCTCCATGTGCTCCACCCGCTGGGCCATGGTTTCTCCAAGGCCGATAACCATGGTTGCGGTGCTTTCCATGCCTATGGAATGAGCCGTTTCCATGACCTGCAGCCAATCCTCCGTCATGATTTTTTTCGGGCTGACGCGTTTCCTGATTTCATCCACCAGAATTTCTGCCCCGCCTCCCGGCAGGCTGTCCAGACCTGCTGCCTGCAGCCTTTTCAGACAGTCCACGATGGAAATACCTTCCTTGTGGGCAAAATACTGGATCTCCGTAGCAGTGAAGGAATGAATGACAATATCATAGCGTTTCTTGATTTCAGACAGCATATTTTCATAATATGCCAGCCCCAGCTCCGGGTGCAGCCCCCCCTGTATCATCAGCTGGGTTCCCCCAGCCTCCACGGTTTCCTGTACCTTGGCCAGGATTTCCTCCATGGAGAGCAGATAGGCATCAGGATGGTCCTGCCGCCGGAAAAAAGCGCAGAAACGGCATTCGTTCACACAGATATTGGTATAATTGATATTGCGGTCGACAATAAAGGTTGCCCTGTTGCCGAAGCGTTCCCTGCGAACAGCATCTGCCTTGCGCCCAAGAGAAATCGTATCTCCTGCCGTCAGCATAGCAGCTGCTTCCTGTTCAGATATTCTCATGCTTCGCCCTCCTTGACAGGATGATAAAAGGTATCACGCTCTACCGGCAGATAGCCCGCCTCCAAAATCATCTGACGCAGCCTGCTTCTGGTGATGCCTGTATTGGTTTTTGCTCCGGCGGCATGAATGATTTTTTCTTCCCCGATGGTGCCGTCCAGATCATCCGCCCCAAAGCCCAGGGCAAGCTGGGCCAGAGGCATGGTCAGCATAATCCAAAAGGCCTTGATATGGTCGATATTATCCAAAATCAGTCTGGATAAAGCCAGCATCTTCATATCCTCCCAGGAGCCGGTTCGCTGCAGGTGATATTTTTCTCCCAGGCTGGTATGCGCCGGATGGAACGGAAAAGAAACAAACGCCTGAAATCCGTGGGTTTCATCCTGGATATCCCGCAGAGTAAAAAGATGCTGCAGCCGTTCGGCAATAGTTTCAATATGCCCGTACATCATGGTTGCATTGGTACGGATGCCCAGCTTGTGTGCCGTCTTGATCGTGCTTATCCACTCATCCGCAGTGGCCTTATTGGGACAAATAATCTGACGCACTCTGTCAGAGAGGATTTCTGCACCGCCGCCGGGGAGAGAGGACAAGCCAGCTTCCTTCAGCAGCAGCAGAATCTTTTCCACGCTTTGACCGGTCATTTGGGCAAAATGGACGATTTCCACAGGGGTAAAGGCTTTGATATCAGCCTTCGGCAGTGCCGCCTTGACCTGCCTGACCACGGAAAGATAATAGGAGAATTCCTTGTGAGGATGCAGTGCACTGACAATATGGATTTCACCCAAATTTTCCACGCTTTGGGCTTCCTCAAGGATTTTGGCGATGTCTGCCGCCTCCAGAACGAAGCCCCGTTCATCCCCTTCTTCGCATTGAAAAGCACACAGAGGACAATTGGAGGTACAGATATTGGTCAGATTGATATGACGGTTGACATTGTAAAAAACGCTTTTGCCGCTTTTGCGCTCCTTCATGCTGCGGGCACATTCTGCCAGAAAAAGCAGGTCATTGTCCTGATAGAGTGCCAGGGCATCCGCCAGCTCCAGCCGCTCGCCCCGGACGGCTTTTTCTCTGGCTGCCCTTATATTTTCGCTGTTCATCATGCCCTCCTATACTATTTCCCGCAGGATATTGAAGTTGCAGTCGCAGGCTACCGGAATCCTGCCTGCCTCACGGATGATCCTGATGATGGCATCTTCACTGAGGGAGGTAGGACTGGCCGCTCCCGCATCATGGAGAATCCGTTCCTTGTGGATCGTGCCGTCAATATCGTTGGCACCGAAGCCCAGAGCAAGCTGTGCTACGGGTACGGTCAGCATGACCCAATATGCCTTGATATTGCGGATGTTGTCCAGCATAAGCCTGGAAACAGCCATAGTCCTAAGGTCATCCCATATGCTGGTCTGCTTGACGGTTTTGCCCAACTCCGTATTGTGGGGCAAAAACGGAAAGCAGATAAAGGTCTGCAGTCCGCCGGTTTCGTCCTGCAAAGCCCGCAGAGTCAGCAGATGGTCAACTCTTTCCTCCATTGTTTCGATATGACCGTACAGCATACTGGCGTTGGATTTCAGGCCGATGCTGTGAGCAGTCCTTGCCGCCTCCAGCCATTCCTCTGCCGTTGCCTTATTGGGGCAAAGCTCCCTGCGCACTCTGTCAGAAAGAATTTCCGCTCCCCCGCCCGCTATCGCCTGCAGGCCTGCCTTCTGCAGCTTTAAAAGGACCTCCTTCAGAGGCAGCCCGGAAATCTTGGCGAAATGCGTAATCTCGACCCCGGTAAAGCCCTTGAGATACAGAGATGGAAACGCTTCATGAAGTGCGGCAAGCCTTGAGAGATAATCCTCAAAGCTCCAGTCCGGATGCAGGCCGCTGACGACATGGAGCCCTGCCAAATTCGGGTCCTGCATGGCCTTCCGCACTGTCTCCAGTGCAGCTTCCAGGCTCATGGCATAAGCCCCCCTGTCCTCCTTGTCTCTGCCAAAAGCACAGAACTTGCAGTGGGATATACATATATTGGTGAGATTGACATGGCAATTCACATTGTAATACACCTGGTCACCGCATTTTCTTTTGCGTACCGTATCAGCCAGGCTGCCAAGCCAGGCAATATCTGTACAGGCAAACAGCCGCAGTCCGTCCTCTTTTGAAAGCCTTTCCCCCGACAAGACTTTTTTTTCAATGTCCTTATATTTATCTGAGCAATACAAAACAAAATCCCCCAAAATATCATTTAATAAATGCTGCAAAATAGCAATAACAAAACAGTTTAGTTAAAATTTAAGCATACTTATTTAGTATAGCATTTTTTCTCAAGATTTAACATTTTTTAAGGAAAAAATTAATTATACAGCAAAATACAGCTGTCTGCCGTCAAGGCTGCAAATCTGCAAAAAAATATCCTGACAGGCCGAAAGCACCGGCTGTCAGGATAATATACAAAACCAGCAAAATAAAAGACAGAATGAATATCAGCGATATGCTCTGGCTATCTCCTGAAAGGATTTTTTTCCCTCGATATAATCGGAGTAAACCACTTCCAGCGGCTGTCCGTGATAAATTTTGCACAGGCCGCAGTTATCGCAGTCAGCGCGGCATTGAAATTTATCGTAAATATATGCCTGCCGTTCCTCACGCGTGGAGCTTTCAATATCCGGAATCATCGTGATACCCCCTGTCAATGATGGATTGCTTTGTAAGTATATTGGCGGAATTGCTTTTCAGCCAACATTTCCTCACCATCATATCACATATTGGCTGCGGCAGCAGCAAAAAAATCTCAGCCAAGCAAAGCAGCCAGATCACCCTCCGGAGTGGTGATCGGTGCAATACCATAGTTTTCAATCAGGAAAGACAGGATATTCGGTGAGATAAAGGCTGGCAGCGACGGGCCAAGACGAATATTTTTGATGCCCAGATGCAGGAGTGTCAGCAGGATACAGACGGCCTTCTGTTCATACCAGGACAGGACATAGGACAGAGGCAGTTCATTGATGCCGCACTCAAAGGCATCTGCCAGAGCTGCTGCCACCTGGATTGCTCCATAGGCATCATTGCACTGCCCCATATCCATCAGGCGCGGCAATCCATTAATGGTGCCCAGGTCCATATCATTGAAGCGGTATTTGCCGCAGGCAAGGGTAAGGATAATGCTGTCCTGGGGAGCCTGCCTGACAAAGTCTGTATAGTAATTCCTGCCAGGCCTTGCCCCATCGCAGCCTGCTACCAGGAAGAAGTGGCGGATTGCTCCGCTTTTGACAGCTTCTGCTACCTCGGCAGCATGAGCAAGAATTGCTCCGTGGCCAAAGCCGGTGGTCACTGTGCTGCCGCCGTTGATGCCGGTGAATACGGTGTCCTGCTCATAGCCGCCCAGGGTCAGAGCTCTTTCGATCACAGGCGTAAAATCCTTATCCTCACCGATGTGTACAGCATCAGGAAAAGCTACCATTTCTGCCGTAAATACCCGGTCTCTGTAGCTGTCCTTGGGAGGCATGAGACAGTTGGTCGTAAAGAGAATCGGTGCAGGCAGATTGGCAAATTCCCTCTGCTGATTCTGCCATGCCGTACCAAAATTACCCTTGAGGTGTGCATACTTTTTCAGCTTTGGATAGCCGTGGGCGGGCAGCATCTCACCATGGGTATAAATATTGATTCCCCTGCCCTCCGTCTGCTGCAGAAGCAGCTCCAGATCCTTCAGGTCATGCCCTGTAACTACAATGAACGGTCCCTTTTCCACGGTCAGGGTAACGGCTGTTGGTACAGGTGTCCCGTAGGTTTCTGTATTGGCCTTGTCCAGCAGTGCCATACATTTGAGATTTATTTCGCCGACCTTCATGACCATCGGCAGCAGCTCGTCCATGTTTTCCCCGGAGCCAATATGCTGCAGTGCTTCACAGAAGAAATGATTCACCTCTTTATCAGTATAGCCGAGCACCCACGCATGATAAGCATAGGCAGACATTCCTCTGATGCCGAAAAGAAGCAGGGATTTGAGAGAGCGGATATCCTCATTGGTCTGCCACAGTTCCTTCAGGGCATAGTTTTTGAGACTGGCACCGGGAAGAAGATACTGTGCCCCATCGGCTTGAACCGCAGCAAGCTGCTTTTCGAGCGCAGTATTGTCAAAGCTGACATTCGTAACGGTGGTAAAAAGACCTTCAATGATGATGCGATATGTATCTGCTGTTATTGCTGCAGGATTTTTCAGGGCTGCCTGAGCCAGACCGATAAGAGCACCTGTCAATTCATCCTGCAGGAGAGCGGTATCTGATTTTTTGCCGCATACTCCAGCGGCGCCTGTACAGCCGGCACAGCCCGCAGTTTGTTCACACTGATAGCAAAACATTTTATTTTCCATGACAATCTTCCTTTCCTGTGTGCAATATCTTATACTTGACTTTATGCTGTCATTATAATATAACAAATATCACAGGTATGTTAGAAATCAAACAAGGAGGCGTGATTTTGCAGAAATATTTATTTATTTTAAAAAGCAGTCCCTTTTTTGCCGGGATGACAGACGCAGAAATTTTGTCTGTGCTGCACTGTGTGGATGCCAAAATATCTGAAAAACAGACGGGAGACTATATTTTTCGTGTGGGAGAAAGTACCGTGGTCATGGGCATGGTACTTTCAGGCTCAGTACTGATCATACAGGAGGATTTATGGGGGCACCGCAATATTATGGCAAAGATACAGGCTGGAGAGTTCTTTGGCGAATCCTATGCGGCAACACCCGGCTCAGTGCTGAATATCAGTGTGACCGCCAACGAAACCTCTGCCATTATGCTGCTGAATATCAGCCGCCTGATGACTCTCTGCCCTACGGCCTGTGAGCATCATGCGCGCCTCATACGAAATCTTGTGGCTGTACTGTCAGGCAAGCTGCTGCGCTTCAACGATAAAATTACCCACATGAGCAAGCGCAGTACCAGGGAAAAGCTGCTGTCCTATCTGTCCTCGGAATCCATCCGTCAGGGCAGGCTGGAATTCCACATTCCTTTTGACCGGCAGCAGCTTGCCGATTATTTGTGCGTAGAACGCTCTGCCATGTCGGTGGAATTATCAAGACTGCAAAAGGCGGGTGTGCTGACAACGAACAGGAATTATTTTGTTTTGCATGAAGCGCCGGAGGAAAATTCCACCATATAATTCTTTCCCAGTAAATCAGTAAATAATCTCATATATCAAAAATAAAGACCCGTCAGAGCAGATGCTTTGACGGGTCTCTTTTTATTTCATAAGGGAAAAATTCTGCCTTAATACAGCTTAGCTCCGGCAGGTATATGTTCATCAACCAGCAGCAGATTCAGGGCTTCCCTGCCGTCATTTTCATGTACGGCAGAAATCAGCATACCGCAGGATTCAATACCCATCATGGCCCTAGGAGGCAGATTGACAATGGCGATGCAGGTTTTGCCCACCAGCTCCTCAGGCTCATAATATTCACGGATGCCGCTCAGGATGGTACGATCCGTGCCTGTGCCGTCATCAAGAGTAAATTTCAGGAGCTTCTTGCTTTTCGGCACAGCCTCACAGGCCTTGACCTTTACAGCTCGGAAGTCACTCCTGGAGAAAGTTTCAAAGTCGACACTTTCTGCAAACAAAGGCTCAATTTTCACTTTGGAAAAATCGATTTTCTTTGGAGCCGGAGCCGTCTCAGCGGCACTGCTCTTCCGAATGCCTTCGCCGCTGAGCGGCTTCATCGTCGGGAACAGCAATACATCACGGATGGAAGCGCTGTCCGTCAGGAACATAACCAGCCGGTCAACACCGATGCCCAGGCCGCCCGTTGGCGGCAGGCCGTATTCCAAAGCTGTGATGAAGTCACGGTCCATCTCATGGGCCTCATCATCACCCGCTTCGCGCTGCTTCATCTGCTCCAGGAAGCGCCCCTCCTGATCGATAGGGTCATTCAGCTCGGTAAAGCCGTTTGCCAGCTCCCGGCCGTAGATGAAGAACTCAAATCTGTCTGTAATCAATGGGTTTTCAGGATTTCTCTTGGCCAACGGCGAAATTTCCGTTGGATGGCCAGTAATAAAGGTCGGCTGAATCAGGCTTTCCTCAACCTTCTCCTCAAAGGCCGCATTCAAAATGCCGCCGATGCCAAAACGCTCCTCATAAGGAACACCAATCTCCTGCGCCATGGCACGAGCTTCCTCGACACTCTGACAGCTGAGGAAATCCTTGCCTGTAGCTTCTTTGACTGCATCGTTCATGCTGATGCGCTTGACCTTGGACAGGTCGATTTCAGTTCCCTGGTAATTGATGACAGTAGTGCCCAAAACAGTCTGAGCTGCATTGAGGACAATACCCTCAGTAATATCCATCAGATCACGGTAATCTGCATAAGCCTGATAAATCTCAATTGAGGTGAATTCAGGGTTATGGCGCACATCCATGCCTTCGTTGCGGAAAATACGGCCCATTTCGTATACCCGCTCCATACCGCCGACTACCAGGCGCTTGAGGTTCAGCTCAGTTGCGATACGGAGGTACATATCAATGTCCAGAGTGTTATGATGCGTGATGAACGGCCTGGCAGCAGCACCGCCGGCAATTGTGCCGAGTACCGGTGTCTCTACCTCCAAAAAATCGCGTTCATCAAGGTAATTGCGGATGGACTTTACAATGTTGGTCCTGGCAACAAAGGTATCCATGACCTCCGGGTTCATGATTAAATCCACATAGCGCTGACGATAGCGGATTTCAGTATCAGTCAGCCCATGGAATTTCTCAGGCAGCGGCCGCAGGGACTTGGACAGCATATCAAAATCATCTACCCGCAGAGTCAGCTCACCGCGGCGGGTGCGGAAAACATGGCCGCGGACACCGATAATATCGCCGATATCCAGCAGCTTGAACTGGGAATATTTTTCCTCACCCAACACATCCAGCTTGAAATAAATCTGGAGGCGGCCGCTGCGATCCATCAATACGGAGAAGCTGGCCTTGCCATGACCGCGAATGGCCATCAGACGGCCTGCGACAGTGATCTCTGCTTCGCTCTCAGCCTCTCCCTCCAGAGTGCTGAACTGTTCCAGCACCTCCTGCGCATGATGAGAAACCTCAAAACGATGACCAAAGGGTGCAACCCCCTTTGCTTCAAAGGCGGCCAGCTTATCACGGCGTACCTTCATCAATTCATTCATATCCTGCTCAACAGGCATGTTTTCCTTATTTTCTGCCACTTACATCTATCTCCTATTTAATTAAT
>JAQUZO010000025.1 GCA_028691285.1 Anaerovibrio sp.
GTGCTGCCGCTCATGCAGATGATGATGCCTTCCCGGTAAGTTTTTTTGATTTGTGTCAGCATATAGCGATGCCCGTTGTGGAACGGGTTGTATTCTGCGATGATTCCAACAGCCAATTTCTGATGCCTCCTTTGAACTTTATTCCATTTTAACAGAATTTGCTGTATTATAAAAACAGATTATTTTCTATCGATGAAAAGCCTGCGGATTCTGGCAAAAGAATTTTGACTTTTAAATACAGCTATGCTAGAATGGTCAAAGAAACTGAATAAAGCCTTTGAAATTGGTCCTGTGAGGCTAATAAAGGAAGCTGATATTTTTGTGTTTGTGTGGAAAAAGCTATGGCTTTCTTGTGCCTTTTCGGGTACAGGAGAGCTTTTTCTTTTTTAGGATGCTAAAATCGCTCCTGCTGTGCGGGCAGGAGGATATATGGAAAAGGAGTGATTGCTTTGGGGAAAAACAGCATGTCCCTCAGAGGCAAGGATGTCCTGGCGCTGGCCGACTTCTCTGCTGAAGAAATCCAGATGCTTCTGGAAACTGCCAAAGAAATGAAGAATATCATTCATCGTGATATCAAGAAGGTGCCTGCTCTCAGGGGCAAGTCCGTTGTAACTCTTTTCTATGAGCCAAGTACCAGAACACGCTCATCCTTTGAGCTGGCTGGCAAGTATCTGGGCGCTGATGTGGTCAATATCACTGCCGGAACCAGCAGCATTGTCAAGGGAGAGAGCCTGAGAGATACATTGTACACAGTAGAAGCTATGGGCGTAGATGCTATCATCATGCGCCATAAGGCCGAAGGAGCAGCAGAGTACGCTTCCAGGGTAGTCAGCCCGGTAATCATCAATGCCGGTGACGGCGCACATGCTCATCCGTCCCAGGGGCTTCTGAACCTTTTCACCATTATGGAGAAGAAGGGGCGTTTTGAGGGGCTGAAGGCGGCGATCGTGGGAGATATAACTCACAGCCGAGTGGCCCGCTCTGACATTCAGGGAATGCGCAAAATGGGCATTGAAGTGCATTTGGCTGGGCCAAAGACACTGCTGCCCCGATACCTTTTTGAGGAGGACGGCATTTATGTCCATGACCGTGTGGAGGATGCCATCAAAAACGCTGATGTCATCAATGTGCTGCGCATCCAGCTGGAGCGCCAGAAGGCAGGCCTGTTCCCTTCTCCGAGGGAATATGCCAGGATTTTTGGCATCAATGATGCCCGCCTGGAGCTGGCGAAAAAGGATGTGCTGATACTTCATCCGGGACCGATGAACAAGGGCCTGGAGATTTCTCCGTTTGTGGCTTATGGTGCCAATTCTGCCATTCAGGAGCAGGTACAGAATGGTGTAGCTGTTCGTATGGCTATTTTGACTCATGCACTGACTGGAGGTAAGGAAGTATGAAAACTTTGATTAGGGGCGGCCGGGTCATTGACCCTGCCAATAAAATAGATAAAATCGCTGATGTGCTGGTATCAGAGGGGAAAATTGCGGCTGTGGGCGAGGCTCTTTCTGCTGAGGGAGCGCAGGTGATTGAGGCAGCAGGCAAAATAGTTGCTCCGGGCTTCATTGACATGCATGTCCATCTGCGCGAGCCCGGGCAGGAGGCAAAGGAGGATTTTGGCTCCGGCTCCCGTGCAGCGGCAGCAGGCGGCTACACCCGTGTTGCCACCATGCCGAATACCAAGCCGGTAATCGATACGGCGGCCTTGGTCAAGGCCATGCAGCAGCGTGCAGCCGAGGATGCCGTGGTGCATATCGAGATTATCGGAGCTGTGACCAAGGGGCAGAAGGGCGAGGAAATGGCCGAGGTCGGTGATATGACTCAGGCAGGTGCGGTTGCTTTTTCTGACGACGGGCATTTTACCAAGTCCGCCAAGGTGCTTTTGAACTGCTATGATTACCTCCGAACCTTTGACAAAATCATCATCAACCATGAGGAGGAAAGCAGCCTGGTGGAGGAAGGCGTCATGAATGAGAGCCATCGCAGTGCCATGCTGGGCATGAAGGGCCGTCCGACTGTGGCAGAGGATATTGCGGTAGCCCGCGATGTCATGCTGGCTGAATACGCGGATGCCAGGGTCCATGTGGCCCACATCAGCTCCGGCCGTGCCGTGGATATTGTGCGGCAGGCAAAGGCACGGGGCGTGAAGGTCACTGCCGAAGTTACCCCTCAGCATCTGACTATGACGGATGACGCGGTAGAGCTGTTTGACAGCTCTACGAAAATCAATCCGCCGCTGCGTGAGCAGAAGGATGTAGACGCGGTGCTGGCAGGTCTTTTGGATGGTACGATTGACTGTATTGTCACAGATCATTCTCCTCATGCCCAGGAAGAGAAGGACAGAGAGTACATGTATGCGCCAAGCGGCTTTCCTGGTCTGGAAACTGCGGTCGGCATACTGCTGACGGATCTGGTGCATACAGGAAAGCTGGATATTGCCACGATGGTTGAAAAAATGACTGCCGCTCCGGCGAGGATTTTCGGGTTGGCGGCAGGCAGTCTGGCAGAGGGGATGCCTGCTGATATAACGGTGCTGGATCCTGAGCTTGAGTGGACTGTAGATGAGAAGAAATTCTATACCAAGGGCTCACATTCCCCGTTTGTGGGACGCAGGCTCAAGGGGCGGGCTGTCATGACTTTTGTGGATGGCAGGCTGGTTATGGAGAACGGCGAGGTTTTGGCATAATGCGGAGGTGCAATTTTGAAAGGTAAGCTCATATTAGAAGATGGCAGCGTCTTCACAGGTAATTTGCTGAATAATATCAAGGCTACCGGTGAGGTAGTGTTCAATACAGGCATGACCGGCTATCAGGAAATCCTGACAGACCCGTCCTATTGCCGTCAGATTGTTACTTTGACTTTCCCGCTGGTGGGCAATTACGGCGTGGCCGAGAAGTTCATGCAGTCCCGCAAATCCTTTGTCAATGGCTTTGTCATTGGAGAGCTTTGCACTGAGGGCAGCAACTGGCAGCAGCAGAGTGAGCTGGCAGAGTTCCTGACCCGTCAGGGAGTGCCTTGCCTCTATAATGTCGATACCCGTGCCGTCACCCGCCAGATTCGTTCCGCAGGCTGCATGAAGGGCATCATCGTCCCGGAGGATGCTTCCAAGGTGGAGATAGAGGAGCTTTTTGCGGTGCCAATCAAGAAAGAGGTTGTCCATGAGGTGACTACTCCGGAAGCCTACACGATGGAAAATGACGGGCCGAATGTGGTTGTCATGGATTTTGGCATCAAGCAGAATATTCTCAATTCCCTTCACGATCTGGGCTGCAGTCTGACGGTAGTGCCTGCGCATACCACTGCTGACGAGGTACTGGCTATGAAGCCGGATGGTATTTTCCTCTCCAATGGCCCAGGTGATCCTAAGGATGTGCCGGAAATCATCGGGGAAGTCAAAAAGCTCATCGGCAAAAAGCCGATGTTCGGTATCTGTCTGGGACATCAGCTGATTTCCCTGGCTTTGGGTGCTGACACCTACAAGCTGAAGTTCGGCCATCGCGGCTCCAATCAGCCGGTAAAGAACCTGCTGAACGGGCGGGTGCACATTTCCTCTCAGAATCACGGTTACGCTGTAGACGAAAAGTCTTTGGCTGACCTGCCGCTGGAGGTTACCCATATCAATGTCAATGACGGTACTGTTGAAGGGCTGCGTCACAAGACCCTGCCATTGTTCTGTGTGCAGTATCATCCGGAGGCTTCGCCGGGTCCTGACGATAACATGTATTTGTTTGACCAGTTCTGGACGATGCTCACAGGCGAGACGAAGGGGGAGTAAGCAGTGCCAAAGAAGGAAAATATTAAAAAGGTTATAGTTATTGGTTCCGGGCCTATCATCATCGGTCAGGCGGCAGAGTTTGACTATGCAGGCTCACAGGCCTGCCGTGCCCTGAAGGAGGAAGGCCTTGAGGTTGTCCTGGTGAACAGCAACCCTGCTACCATCATGACTGATACTCACATGGCTGACCGTGTATATATTGAGCCGCTGACGGTTGAATTCATGGAGGAAATCATCAGCAAGGAGCGTCCTGACGGACTTTTGGCCACTCTGGGCGGCCAGGCTGGTCTGAATCTGGCAGTAAAGCTGTCCGAGCAGGGGATTCTCGAAAAGTATGATGTGGAGCTTTTGGGTACATCCCTGGAGGCTATTGAGCGTGCCGAGGACCGTGAGCTGTTCAAGGAAACCATGAACAAGCTGGGCGAGCCGATTCCTGAGTCCACGATTGTTGAGGATGTGGCTTCGGCAGTGGCCTTTGCCCAGGAGATTGGCTATCCTCTGATTGTGCGCCCTGCCTACACCATGGGTGGAACCGGCGGCGGTATCGCTGACAGTGAGGATGAGCTGATTGATATTGTTATCAAGGGCCTGAAATATTCCATGATTGGCCAGGTGCTGATTGAGCGCAGCGTAGCAGGCTGGAAGGAAATCGAGTATGAGGTAATGCGTGACGGCAACGACAACTGCATTACTATCTGCAACATGGAGAATTTTGACCCTGTAGGCGTCCATACCGGTGATTCCATCGTGGTGGCTCCTTCCCAGACACTTACTGACCATGAGTATCAGATGCTCCGCAGCGCTTCTATCCGCATTATCCGTGAGCTGGGGATTGAGGGCGGCTGCAATGCCCAGTATGCATTGGACACAGAGAGCAACCAGTATTATGTTATTGAAGTAAATCCGCGTGTAAGCCGTTCTTCCGCTTTGGCCTCCAAGGCGACAGGCTATCCAATTGCCAAGGTTTCGGCCAAGATTGCCATCGGATACAGCCTGGATGAGATTACCAATGAGGTTACGCAGAAAACCAAGGCCTGCTTTGAGCCGGCTCTTGACTACTGCGTGGTCAAGTTCCCGCGCTGGCCATTCGATAAATTTGTTTATGCCGATAAAACCCTGGGCACTCAGATGAAGGCCACCGGTGAGGTCATGTCTATCGACAGGAACTTCGAGGGTGCCATTTTGAAGGCAGTGCGTTCTCTGGAAATCGGTGTGCATCGTCTGCACATGGACAAGATGGATAAGTGGGAGGATGAAAAGCTCCTGAAGCATCTGTCCCGCTGCAATGATGAGCGTATCTTCGTGGTTGCTGAGGTTCTGCGCCGCGGTATTGCCACAGTGGATGAAATCCACGCCGTTACCAAGATCGACAAATGGTTCCTGCGCAAAATCAACCGCATCACCGATGTGGAAAATGAGCTGCAGGAAGGCTCCCTTACGCCAAGCCTTATGCTGAAAGCAAAGGATGTCGGACTGGCTGACCGCTCAATTGCAGAGGTCACCGGAAAGACTGCGGATGAAATCCGCACCATGCGCAAGACCATGAATATCCTGCCTTGCTACAAGATGGTTGATACCTGCGCTGCTGAGTTTGAAGCGGCAACGCCGTATTATTATTCGACCTTCCATGCTCAGGAAGATGAGGTTGATACCTCAGGGACGCGCCGCAAGGTGCTGGTGCTTGGCTCCGGCCCTATCCGCATCGGTCAGGGCGTAGAGTTTGATTACTGTTCGGTACATTCCGTATGGGCACTGCGTCAGATGGGCATTGAGGCGATTATTGTCAACAACAATCCGGAAACCGTTTCCACGGATTTTGATATTTCAGACCGTCTGTACTTTGAGCCGCTGACACCGGAGGATGTGCTCAATATCATTGACAAGGAGAAGCCGGAAGGCGTTATCGTACAGTTTGGCGGCCAGACTGCCATCAATCTGGCGGAGTCCCTGTCCAAGGCTGGTGTCAAGGTATTCGGCACCTCGGTTGATGATATTGACCGTGCCGAGGACAGAGAGCGTTTTGATGAGGTGCTGACTCAGGCGCATATTCCTCGCCCGCAGGGCATTTCTGTCACGAACCAGGAGGATGCCATTGCCGGTGCAGCAGATATCGGTTATCCTGTAATGGTTCGTCCATCTTATGTACTGGGCGGCCGCGCTATGGAAATCGTGTACAATGAGGATGAGCTGCGCGATTATATGGGACGGGCTGTGCAGGTTACGCCGGAGCATCCTGTTCTGGTGGATCGCTATATGCAGGGCACAGAGGTGGAGGTCGATGCCATTTCTGACGGCATTGATGTGGTAATTCCTGGCATTATGGAGCATGTGGAGCGGGCAGGCGTCCATTCCGGTGATTCGATTGCCGTATATCCGCCGCAGACCCTGTCCTCCAAGGTCATTTACACTATTATTGATTATACCAAGCGGCTGGCTGTCGGCCTGCATGTCAAGGGTCTGATGAATATCCAGTATGTTGTGGTCAACGACGAGGTTTATGTAATAGAGGTAAATCCTCGTTCCTCTCGTACAGTGCCGTTCCTCAGCAAGGTAACGGATGTTCAGATGGTGGATGTGGCCACTCAGATTGCCCTGGGGGCATCCCTCAGGGAGCTGGGCTACAAATCCGGGCTTGTGACGCCAAAGCCGTATGTAGCTGTCAAGGCACCGGTGTTCTCCTTCAATAAGATGGCTGATGTGGATATTTCTCTTGGCCCTGAGATGAAGTCTACTGGTGAGGTCATGGGTATTGACTATCATTATGCCCGTGCCCTTTACAAGGCTATTACCGGTGCAGGCATGAACATACCTGTTGATGGCTGCATTCTCTTTACAGTTGCCAACAAGGACAAGGAAGAAATGAAGCAGCTTGCCAAGGCATTTTCCGAGCTGGGCTTCAAGCTGGTGGCTACCTCCGGCAGTGCCAGGGCTATCCGTGATATGGGCATTGATGCAGAGGTAGTAGGCAAAATGCACGAACGCAGTGCAGATATCATCCAGCTTATCAAGAAGGGCAGCATCCACATGGTTATCAATACCATGACGCAGAATCAGGGCAAGAATGTTGCCAATGACGGCTTCAAGATCCGCCGTGCGACTGTAGAACATGCAATTCCTTGTCTGACCTCGCTGGATACTGCCTGGGAGGTGCTGCGTGTCCTGTCCTTTATGCGTGAGCGCCGTCTGGTCTACAGCCTGGCTATTCAGGACTATGTAGGCGGCGGTGATGATTTGGCGTGAGGAGGCAGAAATGGCAGATAATCGTTTAATCGTTGCTCTTGATTTCCATGCTGCTGAGGATGTTATGGAGCTGGTGGAAAAGCTGGGTGACAGCGTCAGCTTTTACAAGGTGGGCATGGAGCTGTTCTACAGCGATGGGCAGAATGTCATTCCTTACCTGAAATCAAAGGGAAAGAATATTTTTCTGGATTTGAAGCTGCATGATATTCCCAATACGGCGGCTGAGGGGCTTTGCTCCCTGATGTTTCAGGGGGCAGATATCCTGAATGTACATGCCTCCGGCGGCTATACTATGATGAAGACAGCGGCAGAGCGCCTGCATGCCCTTGCAGACGCAAAGGGCATCAGGTGCCCCAAGCTGATTGCGGTGACGATTCTCACCAGTATCAGCGAAGCTGATTGGGCGGGGCTTGGTATGCAGTGCACTATTCGCGAGCAGGTTGTCCGTCTGGCTGTACTGGCAAGGGAGGCCGGTATGGACGGAGTGGTGGCATCGCCTCAGGAGGCTGCTGCCATCCGTGAGGCCTGCGGCCCTGATTTTATGATTGTGACTCCTGGTGTACGCCCTGCCGGTGCCAGTGTTGACGATCAGAGCAGGATTGCCACACCGGCTTCTGCACTGCAGAGCGGCGCTACTCATTTGGTAGTTGGCCGTCCGATTCGTGCCGCTGAAAATCCCAAAGCGGCGGCAGAGAATATTATTAAAGAAATGGAGACTGTAAAATGAGTGATGCTATGACAGAAAAAGAAGTCGAGGATTTGCTGATTGAGACCAGTGCAATCATGGAGGGGCATTTTCTGCTGACCTCCGGTCTGCACAGCCCTCGCTATGTAGAGAAATTCAATGTACTGCAGAAGCCGGTCTATACAGAGAGACTGTGCAGGGCGATGGCGGAAAAATTCAAGGATGCCAACATTGAAACTGTTGTAGGCCCTGTAACGGGTGGTATCCTGCTGGCGCATGAGACAGGCAAGGCTCTGGGCACCAGAGCAATTTTTACCGAGCGGGAAAACGGTAAAATGACCTTCCGCCGTGGCTTTACTCTCCATGAGGGCGAGCGTGTGCTGATCGTCGAGGATATAGTCACCACCGGCGGTTCTATCCGTGAGGTCATTGATGTAGTCAGGGAGCATGGCGGTATTCCTGTAGCTGTCAGTATGCTGGTGGACCGCAGCGGCGGCAAGGCCACCTTTGGCGATGTGCCGTGCACGGCATTGCTTCACATGGATGTCAAGACCTACAAGCCGGAGGAATGTCCGCTGTGCCAGGCGGGTGCGGCAATGACTAAAAGAGGCAGAACCGGCAAATAATGCAGCCCAACAAAAAATCTGGAGAGCATCATGCTCTCCAGATTTTTTCGTACATGGAAACTATCTACAGCAAATCCTTATCCTTTGCATCAACATCACATTTTGCGCCGATATTGATATTGGCCGTGTACATATAGGACACAGCATATATCCCACCGAGGACAGCCAGAAAATTTATACCGATAATAGGGCCTGACGAGGTGATGTCACCCAGAACAAGCACGCCAAAGCAAAGTATGGACAGGAAGGCTATCAGGCTGTGCAGCCTGACAGGGGCGGCCTGGTGCACAGCAGCTTTTCTGAAAGCCTTTATGGCCTTCAGTGCATCAAAGGAGAGGAATATCATCAGGCATATCAGCAGTATCAAGATAAAAAAAGGTCCCAAAAACATAATAAGCAGCTCCCTTACTAGCAAAAGATATTTTGTCATTAAACATTTCCCTGTTAAGTATAGCAGAAAAGGCAGGGCGGGGGAGAAAATAAATTGTAATATATATGATATATTGTTATAATAAGCGAAGATATGACAAAATGTTTATTAATAAGCTCTTGTGTATAAACATACACAGCCCCAGGTGCAGAAATATGCTCCTGGGGACCTGATGCTGTGCGCAGCCCAGCTGGTTTGCCAACTATGCTGCTGCACTGATTTTAGTTGATTTTTAAAGGAGGTATGGCTGGCTATGGAGGGATTCATAAATTTCCTGAAGCCGCCCGGTATGACCTCCCATGATGCAGTCGGCTATGTACGGAGGCAGCTGGGGGAGAAAAAGGTCGGCCATGCAGGAACCCTTGACCCTGGGGCAGCCGGGGTACTGCCTGTGGCAGTAGGCAGGGCAACCAGGCTGATTGAGTATTTTGACAGCGTGCCGAAAGCCTACAGAGCGGAAATGGTTTTTGGTTTTGCTACAGACAGCGGTGATGACAGCGGCAAGGTCCTGGAGCGGTGTACGGATTTTGTCATGCCCTCCCAAGAGCAGCTTTTGGCAGCCTTTCAGCATTTTTCCGGTACCATCACTCAGGTACCGCCTGCTCATTCAGCCATAAAAATCAATGGACGCAGGGCCTGTGATTTATTGCGCGAGGGCAGAAAGGTAGAGATTCCCTCCCGCCTGGTACAGATTCACTCCCTCAGGCTCATGGAGGTTGGGAAAAAGCATATTGTCTTTGATGTGGAGTGCTCCAAGGGAACCTATATACGCAGCCTTTGCACGGATTTGGGGGCGTATCTGGGCATTCCGGCCACAATGTCTTTCCTGGTGCGGCGGGCAGTGGGAGAATTCAGTCTGGCGGACAGCATCACACCTGAGCAGCTGTCTGAGCTGAAGGAAAATGCACTGCTGCCGCTGGACGGCTATTTGGGGCATTTGCCGAGCTATGATCTGGAGCCGGAACGGTTAAAGGCATTCTGCAATGGCCTGCTTACCCATGACAGGGCTTTTTTGAATGAGCGGCACCCGGCAGAGGATGTTGTGCTCCGGGTATATTGCGGCGGCCAATTTGTCGGCATGGGGCATTTTGATGTGGAAAATGCGGCGGTAATCCCTGACAAGGTCATTCTCAGGCAGGGATAGCTTTGTGGTGTTGTTATTGTATTTATATGATATAATAGGCGATGGTTGAAGGAGTATTTTAGTTAAATGGATATAGAAACATATTGTTTTGTAGCGGCAGCAGGCTTTGTGGCAGCTTTTGTTGACGCTTCGGCAGGCGGCGGGGGCATGATATCCCTGCCGGCTCTGCTTTTGGCGGGGATACCGCCGCTGCACGCGCTTGGTACCAATAAAATGGCGGCTGTCATGGGAGCCTTTACCAGCTTTGTCACCTTTGTACGCTCCGGCAAAATGGATATACCTCTCATGAAAAAGCTGTTTCCGCTGTCCTTTGCAGGCTCAGGCATTGGAGTGTTGGCGGTGCAGCAGGTGCCGTCTGAGTTCCTGCGGCCCCTGATTGTCGTGCTGCTCATAGTGGTTGTTTTGTACAGTATTTTCAAGAAGGGCTGGGATAAGGAATCACAGCCTCAGCATTTCAGCGGCAGGATTTTGGCGCTGAGCATGCTGGCGGCACTGGTTATGGGATTTTATGACGGCTTTTTCGGTCCGGGTACCGGTTCTATACTGCTGTTTATCTTTCTGATGCTGGGCTTTGATTTCATAGGGGCGACTGCCAATACCAAGGCGTTGAATTTTGGCAGCAACCTGGCGGCGGCGATTTTTTTCGGAGTTTCAGGCATGATAGATTATCAGCTGGGAATTTTCATGGGCGTATCGATGATTGCCGGAGCCTACTGTGGGGCCAGGTTTGCCCTGACCAAGGGAGTGGCCTATGTGCGCCCGATGTTTATCGTCGTTACGACGCTGCTGATCGGCAGGCAGTTATGGGATTTATTTTGATTTATGGCAAGAGCCGTACATATTTATGATTTAGGGGCGTGAGATCAGATTGGAAGAAAAATTAAAATTATATGGGTTTAACAACCTGACCAAATCCCTTAGCTTTAATATCTATGATATTTGTTACGCTAAGACTTCCCGCGAGCAGCAGGATTATATCAAGTACATTGATGCGCAGTACAATTCCGAGCGTTTGACAAAAATCCTTTACAGGGTGACGGAAATGATTGGAGCGAAGGTCCTCAGCGTGTCAAAGCAGGACTATGACCCTCAGGGGGCCAGCGTAACCTTTTTGATTGCAGAGGAGGCGGCTGTGACCTCCGGCAAGAAGAAGCCCCTGAATTGTGCTGAGGTGCTGCAGGAAACCCAGGAACAGGAGGTGCCGGGAGTGCTCCAGAGGGAGACTGTGGCAGCGCATCTGGACAAGAGCCATGTTACCGTGCATACTTATCCTGAGTTCCATCCTGAGACAAGCATTGCCACCTTTAGAGTGGATATTGATGTGGCCACCTGCGGTGAGATTACGCCGCTGAAAACCCTGGACTATCTTATAGGTATGTTTGATTCTGATATAATTACTATGGATTACCGGGTGCGCGGCTTTACCCGCAATATGGCTGGACGCAAGCTGTTCATGGATCATAAAATTACTTCTATCCAGGATTTCGTGCAGAAGGAAACTCTGGATAAATACGATGCTGCCGATATCAACATATATCAAGCTAATCTGTTCCATACCAAAATGCTTATAAAGGAACTGGATTTGAAGAATTATCTGTTCAATACGGATATTTATGAGATTCCTCCTAAGACTCGGTTGGATATTCATAATAGCCTGCGCAGAGAGATGATTGAAATCTTCAGCGGTACGAATATTTTTGGATGAACTGATTATGGGCATGCAGGGAGGAATGTAGGGGATGCAGTATATTTCGCAGGATAATGCACCAATACTTGAGGCTTTGAACAAAATGAAAAGCGCCAGGCTGGTGCCTTTTGATGTACCGGGACACAAGAGAGGCCGGGGAAATCGTGAGCTGACGGAATTTTTGGGGGAGCGCTGTCTTTCGGTGGATGTAAATTCCATGAAGCCGCTGGACAATCTATGCCATCCGGTATCCGTCATCAAGGAAGCAGAGGAGCTGGCGGCGGAGGCATTCGGTGCCAGGTATGCTTTTTTTATGGTGGGCGGTACAACTTCGGCGGTTCAGGCGATGGTGATGACAGCATGCAAGCGGGGGGACAAGATTATTATGCCCCGCAATGTACACCGCAGTGCTATCAATGCGCTGATTCTCTGCGGCGCAATTCCGGTATATGTCAATCCTCAGATGGAGCCGACACTTGGCATTTCGCTGGGCATGAGTGTGGCGGATGTGGAAAAGGCAATTTTGGAAAATCCGGATGCCAAGGCAGTGCTGGTCAATAATCCAACCTACTATGGCATTTGTTCGGATATAAAATCCATTGGGAAGCTGGCGCATGACCATAATATGCTGCTGCTGGCTGATGAAGCCCATGGTTCCCATCTGTATTTCAGTGACAAGCTGCCTGTAGCAGCCATGTATGCAGGTGCAGATATGGCTGCTATTTCTATGCACAAATCAGGCGGTTCACTGACCCAAAGCTCTATTTTGCTGGTGGGAGAAGCTGTTTCTCATGGCTATGTGCATCAGATCATCAATCTGACTCAGACTACCAGCGCTTCGTATCTGCTGCTGGTAAGCCTGGATATTTCCCGCCGCAATATGGCGCTGCACGGCAGACAGCTGGTGGACAAGATTATTTCCCAGGTACAGTATGCCAGAGATGAAATCAATGCTATCGGTGACTATTATGCCTATTCCAAAGAGCTCATCAACGGAGATTCCATTTTTGATTTTGATATTACCAAGCTGGCTGTCTATACCCGTTCCATTGGGCTGGCCGGGGTAGAGGTATATGATTTGCTGCGGGATGAATATGATATTCAGACTGAATTTGGTGATATTGCCAATATGCTGGCCTATGTATCTATCGGAGACAGGGAGAAGGATATCGAGCGCCTGGTGGCTGCATTGGCGGAGATTCGCCGCAACTATCGCCAGACAGGGCGCGAAATGCTGAAGGCTGAATACATAAGCCCCAAGGTTGCCTGCGGTCCCCAGGAAGCATTTTATGGCAATAAGGAATCCCTGCCGCTGGAGGATACTGTTGGCAGGGTATGCAGCGAATTTGTCATGTGCTATCCGCCGGGTATTCCTATTCTGGCACCGGGTGAAATGATTACAGAGGAAATCCTGCGCTACATCCGCTATGCCAAAAAGAAGGGCTGTCAGATGACGGGCTCCGAGGATATGGAGCTGCAGAGGTTAAATGTGTTAAGGACAAAATGAGGGGAGAGTGACTGGCATGCTCTGGTTTACAGAACAGCATACTCCTAATGTGAGATTTTCCATTAAGGTTGACCGCCAGATTTTCAGTGAGCAAAGTGAATTTCAGAGGATTGATGTATTTGATTCCCAGGAATTCGGCAGAGTGCTGACTTTGGACGGCTATTTGATGCTGACAGAAAAGGATGAATTCATTTATCATGAGATGATTGTCCATGTGCCGATGTGTGTGCATCCCAAGGCTAAAAGGGTCCTGGTCATTGGCGGGGGTGACGGCGGTACAGTTCGGGAGCTCGTCAAATATTCTTCCATAGAGCAGATTGACCTGGTGGAAATTGATGAGCGTGTGGTGGAGGTCAGCAAGCTGTTCCTGCAGCAGACCGCTCAGGCTCTGGAGGATCCGAGAGTGACCTGTTATTACGAGGACGGACTGAAGTTCATCCGCCGCGTAGAGTCTGCCTATGATTTGATTATTGTGGATTCTACGGATCCCTTTGGTCCCGGTGAGGGCCTTTTTACGAAGGAGTTTTACGGCAACTGCTTCAAGGCACTGCATGAGGACGGCATTATGGTAAATCAGCATGAAAGCCCTTTCTACAAGGATGATGCCTATGCCATGCAGCGTGCGCATAAAAGGATTTGCCATTCCTTTCCTATCAGCCGGGTGTATCAGGTGCACATTCCTACCTACCCGTCGGGACATTGGCTGTTTGGCCTTGCTTCAAAAAAATATCACCCTGTCAAGGATGTAAACTGGCAGGCCTGGAAGGATTTGCGGATTCGGTGCAGATATTACAACTGCCAGCTGCATGCAGGCTCTTTTGCCCTGCCAAACTATGTGGAGGAATTGCTGAGAGATGTTGAAGACTAATGTAGAGACTTTTTTGGGCTGTGAAGCTGAGCTGGAGGAAGCTCGCATAGTTATCTATGGTGCTCCCTTCGATTCTACGACCTCCTATCGTCCGGGCACCAGGCTTGCCAGCAGAACTATGCGGGCAGAGTCCTACGGACTGGAAACCTATAGTCCTTATCAGGATCTTGATATGGAGGATGCGGCTGTTTTTGACAGCGGTGATTTGGAGCTGTGCTTTGGTGATACCGAAGCGGCCCTCCTGAAAATTGAAGAGAGGGCCTGGGAGATTTTGTCTGCCGGCAAGCTGCCTTTTATGATTGGCGGAGAGCATTTGGTTACCCTGGGTGCTGTTCGGGCGGCAGTCAAAAAATATCCTGATCTGCATATCCTGCATTTTGATGCCCATACAGATCTGCGGGAGGAATATCTGGGTGCGCATTTGTCTCACGCATCTGTCCTGAGACGCATCTGGGATTTGGTGGGGGACAACAGGATTTGGCAGCTGGGCATCCGCAGCGGTATGCGGGAGGAATTTCAGTGGGCAAAGCAGCATACCAGCCTGCATCCTTTCGATTTGCGCGCCATGCCGGAGGCATTGGCGGCTTTGCAGGGAAAGCCCGTATATTTCACTATTGACCTGGATGTCATGGATCCGGCTGCTTTTCCAGGCACCGGCACCCCGGAATACGGCGGCGTGTCCTTTAAAGAGCTTATGGAAGCTGCAGTAGCGGGCTGCGGACTGAATATTGTCGGCTGTGATTTGGTTGAGCTGTCTCCTGTCTATGACCAGAGCGGAGCCTCTACGGCAGCTGCCCTGAAGCTGCTGAGGGAAATGCTTCTGAAGCTGGAGCAGCCATTTATCAAGGGGCCGGCCACGGTCTGAGGAGGATAATATCTGCCGTATCATAAGCGGTGTTGGCGTAAATAATTGTGGAGGTAAAAAATGGGAAAGATTTTGATTATCGGCTGCGGCGGCGTAGCCAGCGTGGCAATTCATAAGTGTGCGCAGAACAGCGATGCTTTCGATGAAATATGTATCGCCAGCCGTACAGTCAGCAAATGTGACGCGCTCAAGGAGAAGCTCGGCGGCGGCAAATGCAGGATCACTACCGCTCAGGTTGATGCTAACAGCGTAGAACAGCTGGTGGCGCTCATCAAAAGGGTACAGCCGGATGTGGTGCTGAATCTGGCACTTCCATATCAGGACCTGACTATTATGGATGCCTGCCTGGAATGCAAGGTAAGCTATGTGGATACTGCCAATTATGAGCCGGAGGACACGGCAAAGTTTGAATATAAGTGGCAGTGGGCATACAGAGAGAGGTTTGAGCAGGCAGGCATCACCGCTTTGCTGGGGTCAGGCTTTGATCCGGGAGTTACAGGAGTGTTCAGTGCCTATGCGCTGAAGCATCATTTCGACGAAATCAATTACATTGATATTTTGGACTGCAATGCAGGTGATCACGGCTATCCTTTTGCGACAAATTTCAATCCTGAAATCAATATCCGTGAGGTATCGGCAAAGGGAAGCTATTGGGAAAACGGCAGCTGGGTGGAAACAGAGCCTATGGAAATCAAGCGTGTCTATGATTTCCCTGAGGTGGGCCCTAAGGATATGTATCTGCTGCACCACGAGGAGCTGGAATCCCTGGGGCTGAATATTCCCGGCATCAAGAGGATACGCTTCTTTATGACCTTTGGGGAAAGTTATCTGCGCCATTTGAAGTGTCTGGAGAATGTGGGCATGACTTCCATAGAGCCGATTGAATTTGAGGGGAAAAAGATTATTCCTCTGCAGTTCTTGAAGGCGGTGCTGCCTGATCCTGCCAGCCTTGGCCCGAGGACTGTAGGCAAGACCAATATCGGCTGTATTTTCCGTGGTGTGAAGGACGGCAGAGAAAAGACCTATTATGTTTATAATGTGTGTGACCATCAGGAATGCTACAAAGAGGTTGGCTCACAGGCAGTTTCCTATACAACCGGTGTGCCTGCCATGATTGGTGCCATGCTGGTGATGAACGGAACCTGGAAAAAGCCGGGCGTGCACAATATTGAGGAATTTGACCCGGATCCGTTCATGGAAGCCCTGAATAAATGGGGGCTGCCTTGGCAGGAGAGCTTTGCACCGGAGCTGGTCGACTGATGGGAGGGTTCGGCTATCAGCCTGACTGGCTGAGGGAGATTCCCACTCCGTCCTATGTTGTAGAAGAAAAAAGGCTGCTGCATAACCTGAAAATCCTGCAGCGCCTGCAGGAAAGGACAGGCTGTCTGGTGCTGCTGGCCCAGAAGGCCTTTTCCATGTATTCCTGCTATCCTCTGATTGGCAAATACCTGAAGGGAGCTGCAGCGAGCGGTCTCTTTGAGGCGCGGCTGGCGCATGAGGAGTTTCCGGGGGAAAACCATGTCTTCAATCCAGCCTTCAAAGAGGAGGAATTTCTCCAGCTGCTGCAGTACAGTGATCATTTTGTCTTTAATTCCATGAAGCAATGGAAAAAGTTTGGTGCTGCGGCGTTGAGGGCCGGCAAGGAGTGCGGTCTGCGCATCAATCCGGAACATTCTACCCAGGAGCATGCTATTTATGATCCGTGCTCACCGTTATCCAGACTGGGGGTGCGCCTCAGTGAGCTGGATGCATCACAGCTGGCAGGCTTGTCGGGCTTTCATTTTCATACGCTCTGCGAACAGGGGGCAGAGCCGCTGGCAGAAACGCTGGAAGCAGTAGAGCAAAAATTTGGCAGGTATCTGCCTCAGATGAAATGGATCAATTTTGGCGGTGGGCATCACATCACCAAGGATGGCTACAATATGGAGCTTTTGGAGCGGTGCATCAAGCGGATGCAGGAAAAGTACGGTCTGAAGGTATATCTGGAGCCGGGAGAGGCTGTAGCTTTCAATGCAGGATTTTTGGCGGCAGAGGTTTTAGAGATAATAGAAGGACCTCAGAGGGAGCTGCCTGTTGCTGTTTTGGATGCTTCTGCGGCCTGTCACATGCCGGATGTGATTGAAATGCCTTATCGTCCGCCTCTTTCGGGCAGTGGGGCAGCAGGTGAAAAGCCATATACATATATGTTGGCGGGAGCGACCTGCTTGGCAGGGGATAATATTGGCGCGTTTTCCTTTGACCAGCCGCTGCAGGAAGGGCAGAAGCTGCTTTTTGGCGATATGGCCATTTATACGATGGTGAAAAATAATACCTTCAACGGTATGCCTCTGCCGGCTGTTTTTTATGTAGACAGCTCCGGAAAAGTACAAAAAATCAGAAATTTTGGTTATCAAAATTTCAAAAATAGGCTGTAATTTTTACTTAAAGTGGTAAGGTTAGGTAAAAAATTTATCAGATGTGCAAAAAATGAACATCTGATATTTACGAAAACTTCAAAAGTTTATATAATAATAAAATATAAAGTTGATTATATTTGGGATTGATTTTAAGTTGGGGGATATCTAAATGGAAAATAGGAAGATTAAGGATGAACTGGAAAGCCTGGTGTATCTTATTCGTCAGCGCCATAAGGAGTTTCTGATGAGTAAGCTGCAGGCATTGGGGCTGAAAACCAGTTCCCGCGGTACTGTGCTGTATGCTGTCTTTGAAAATGAGGGGCTGGTGCAGGATGAGATAAGCAGCAAGCTCAGTATGGACAAGGCGTTTGTTACCAGAGAGCTGAATGCCCTGAGTGAGATGGGTCTGGTTTATCGACTGAAGGATCCGCAGGATCATCGCAGAAACCATATTTTTCTGACCGATGAAGGGCGCGAGCTGGGCGAAGCGATTGCAAAAATTGAAGAGGACTGGCTTGCCATAGCCTACAAGGGGGTTGCCCTAAAGGATTTTGATGTCATGAAGGGGTATGCGGAGCATATTGCAGCCAATATCCCCAATTCGTGACTTGGTTTAAGTAAGCTGACACAGGAGGGTGGGAATCTCAATGCTGCTGCAGATTCCCACCCTCCTCT
>JAQUZO010000122.1 GCA_028691285.1 Anaerovibrio sp.
TTTGCGTTGGAATCCCTGTCGGACAGCTGAACTCGCACGGTGCCGTATATTTTGCATTGTCCCAGCTAGGCGTACGCAGCCTGTACAGTCCATTGGCAATGGTATTATGCACAGCAAAATCGTCCATAGCTACATCACTGAAAATGCCGCCCTTGACCCATTCTCCGGTACGGAAATCCCGCATGGATTCCCTGGTATTCGGCTTGGCAGTCTTTTCCTCAAAGGTCAGCGGTCTGAGCTTTTTCCACTGACTCCAGTCTGAAAGCTCGTCCTTTAGCTCGGGACGCTGGATTTTGGCTAAAAATTCCTCCATGCCACCGGCAAGGAAGTCAATATCCGCCTGCTCCAAAGGCAAATAGCAGATATCTGACGGATAGCTGCTGATTGGGCCGCGCACATACACAACGCCGCCAACCATGCCCACACAGGCACGCTCTCCCAGCACAGAATCAAAATCCTCACAGTCATAACCGCAGACGACAGCACGGCCGCCGCCCATGAATTCAAAGGAAAAAGAACCGGTATTTTTCAAAATCCAGAGCTCCGGCTCCTCATACAGAGGGTCGTGCTTCATCAAAGAGCCGCTTCTGGTACCGGCACGGCCGCCGATGAAGATTTTGCCGCCGGCAGAGCAGTGTCCTGCCGTATCGCCTGCATCGCCCCGCACGGTAATCATACCGCCGGCATTCAGCCAGCCTACATCCGCCGAGGTGGAATCCTCTACAAAGATTTCCGTATTCGGCAGACACATGGAGCCGACGCGCTGGCCAGCGTTATTAACATGGAAAACCAGCTTCTTTCCATCGGCATTCCACAATGGACCGCCGATGTCATGCTGGCCGGAAGCGTGAATCCTGAACTCCGTTTCACCGCTTCTCACTGCCGCTTCAATCGCCAGCAGCAGATCCTGGGTGGACATACGATCATGTCCCTTAGTAGTTTCTATTTCAAACATTTCGTATTTCCTCCCTTATCAGCATACATACTGGATGCCCAGCTTATCCGCAATAGCTCTGTCCGTGGAAACCAGCGCATCACTGCGTCCGACAGGGATGGAGCTGTTGCCGATCGGTGCCATGAGCTTCTTCAGCTCCGCATCAAAGGCCATCACATAGTCCACAATCTTCTGGGCGCCCTTATCCACATCCAGGCGCTTGACCAGACGCGGATCCTGCGTACAGATACCCATTGGGCACTTGCCTGTATTGCAGGAATTGCAGCGTCCCTGCTCATTGCCGACACAGCCCAGGAGCTGGATCAGCACCTTGCCCACAAAGACACCGTTGGCGCCCAGGCACATCATCTTGAAGGCATCTGCCGCCGCATTGCCGGTCATGCCGATACCGCCGCCGCCATAGAGAGGAATCTGCCCCTGCAGGCCCTGCTTGACAGCTGAAAGGTAACAGTCACGAATCTTGGAAACCACCGGATGACCGGTATGGTCAAGGGAAACCTCGTTGGCTGCGCCGGTGCCGCCCTGAATGCCGTCAATGAAGAAGCCACCGCAGATTTTATAAGGGTCACGCAGCAGATTGTTGTATACCGATACCGAGGTCGCAGAGGCTGCACACTTGATGGCTACCGGTACACGGAAGCCAAAGGCTGCATTCAGGGAAAGGTGCATTTTCTGCACGGATTCCTCGATAGAATACAGACCCTGATGATTTGGCGGGGAAGAAAGGGTTGCCTTCGGCACGCCGCGGATAGCCTGTACATGCTCTGCCACCTTGGCTGCCGGCAGCAGGCCGCCGTCGCCAGGCTTTGCGCCCTGGCCAATCTTGATGAGCACTCCCGCCGGATCGGTAATCATATGCGGAATCGCCTTGACGATACGGTTCCAGCCAAAATGCCCGGAAGCAATCTGCAAAATAAAATACTTGAGATAATCCGACTCCATCAGCTTTACCGGCATGCCGCCCTCACCGGAGCTCATGCGCACCGGCAGGCCGCATTTCTCGTTGAGGTACGCACAGGCAAGGGCTACTGCCTCCCAGGCACGGGTGGAAAGAGCACCGATGGACATATCAGAAAAAATCAGAGGATAAATCCAGTTGACCGGCGGGGTCTTTTTGTCCATGACCATTTTGCCGTTTTCCAGGCTAAATGGCAGCTCCCTGGCAGACAGTACACGACCAAAGGGCGAGCGGATATCAAAGGTATGACGGGCAGCATCCAGGGATGGGTCAGTCATCTGGGAGATACGGCCAACTACAATGCTGTCCAGCGTCCTCTGGGCATTCAGATTGGTGCGGCCGCCCCGCTTGATAGGCCCTGCATCCTTGGACAGAAGCGTCTTGCGGCTGTCCGGGTTGCGGACAGGATGGATGGCATTGTTCGGGCAGACCTTTTCACACATACCGCAGCCACGGCAAAAATCTGTCAGGCTTGCCACCTGCCTGATAATCGGGCGGGCGATATGGCGATGCTCCGGTACAGGCTGATTTTCCGTGGAAACCACAATGGACTGGGCCTGCGTCTCCACCTTGATAGCCTTGAAGGAGCAGCTTGCCACGCAGCTGCCGCACATAGTACACCTGTCTGCATGATATTCGATTTTCCAGGCGAGATCATTTACGGAAATATCCTGGGTTCTTACTGCTTCCATCTCTGTACCTCCAGCTCATTGTCAATTACGATAACCTCACGCTCATTAGGATAAATATCCTTGGTCATATCGCGCTCCGGCATGATTTCATTCAGGCCGCATACCTCTGACGCAATGGCGACTGTGTTTTCATCCTGACCGATGACTACCGGACGCAGCTTCTTGGAATCGCAGCAGGTAATCATCCGGCTGTCAGGCAGGGTGGCAATAATCGTATTCGGCCCGTTAATTTCCAGGTGTGCCAGGGACTGACGGATGGCGGTCAGCACATCCTTGTCCTCACGCTGAGCAATCTCTTCAAACGGCAGCGGCGTAATGACATGCTTATAATAATTGATTGGCCACTGCAGCTCATGGAGCACATAATGGAGAGTATAAAGGAAGCACTGGGAATCAGACTCAAAGCCGATATAGCCGCGGTGCAGAGACTTCTGGAACTCCTTGTTCTTGGTAAAGAAGGTATTCTCACCGTTGGCACAGAGGGTATAGCCCTGCAGAAAGAAAGGATGCGCCGCATAGCGCACAATGTCATAATTTGTATTCTGACGGCACTGCACCACAATATTCTTGGCAGACAGACAGCCATTATCCTCCCACAGATGGAAATAAGTAGCAATATCCCGCGGGTCACCGATTTCCTTCAGGGTCAGCACATCCGGCCAGAAGGAATACACATATCCCTCACCGGACTTTTCCAAAAGCTCCCGCAAAGCCAGGCGGGTGTTCAGCAGGACATCCTCCTTTTCCTTTTGAGACAGCTCATTATAATGCTCCGGGAAATCATAATTACGGAAAATATAATACGGCATTGCCTGAATATCCAGCCCCGGCTGCCTGTTAGCTACAGGAATCCATTCAGCAAGCTGTACAAAGTTGTGGCTGTCCATGTATTCTTCCACTATCTGATTGCCCTTCTGGGTACAGGCCATGGAAAGCAAAGGCTTGTCTTTGTAGGTGGAAAAAATTCCGTACAGATCCTGCATAACCATCGCAAAGCCGGAATTGTCATGTCCCTCCTGCTGCGGCAGCATCAAATGCAGTGCTTTGGACGGATGAACCGGCACCTTGCTCTTGATAGAACCTATTCTACACATAATAACACTCCTCCAATACACACATAACAGCAATCTATTACCAGTCATTGAATAATTTCTATACTAT
>JAQUZO010000026.1 GCA_028691285.1 Anaerovibrio sp.
CTGCTTTTTTTGATATTTAATTTCTTATTTGATCTGAGCTGCAACCTCTGCTGCAAAATCCTCGCTCTTCTTCTCCAGGCCTTCACCCATCTCAAAGCGTGCGAAACGACGAACCTCTGCGCCGTTCAGGATATCCTTGATGGTCTTGTCAGAATCCTTGACGAATTCCTGCTCAACCAGGCATACTTCCTTGTAATACTTGTTGATACGCCCATCAACCATCTTCTCAACAATCTTCTCCGGCTTGCCTTCCTCCAGTGCCTGCTTGCGCAGAACCTCACGCTCATGAGCCAGGGCCTCCTGGTCAACATTGGAGCGATCGATGCACTGCGGCCTTGGAGCTGCAATCTGCATAGCAACATCCTTGCCCAGAGACTCCTCGCCGCCAGACAGCTCAACAATAACACCAATCTTGCCGCCCATGTGAATATAGGTAGCCAGCTTGCCATCTTCGGAGGTATAAACTTCAAACCTGCGGAGAGACAGCTTCTCACCGATAGATGCAACAGCCTCGGTCATAACCTCAGCAACCGTCTTGCCATCCAGGATGGATGCATTCAATGCGTCCAGGTCAGCAGGGCGGGTAGCAACGATATGCTCTGCAATCTTCTTGACCAATGCCTGGAAATTTTCGTTCTTGGCAACAAAATCGGTCTCAGAATTGATTTCAACGATGCAGGCGGCATTGCCGTCAGAAGCTGCAGCAACCACACCCTCAGAAGCGATACGGCCAGCCTTCTTGGCTGCCTTTGCGATACCCTTCTCACGGAGATAATCAATTGCCTTTTCCTTGTCGCCCTCACACTCTACCAGAGCCTTCTTGCAGTCCATCATGCCTGCGCCAGTGATTTCACGCAGTTCCTTAACCAATGCAGCAGTAATCTGTGCCATTATATTGTCCTCCTCAAATATCGTTTTTTCTACAAAAAAAGGATAAAGGGATAAAAATTGTCCCTTTACCCCTATCAATTCATATTGTGAGCAAATTACTCAGCTTCCTCTGCCGGAGCCTCTGCAGCCTCACCCTGACGGCCTTCAATGACAGCGTCAGCAATCTTGCCGGTCAGCAGGCGAACTGCACGGATAGCATCATCATTGCCAGGGATTGGATAATCAATCTCATCCGGGTCACAGTTAGTGTCGATGATGGCAACGATAGGAATGTTCAGCTTGTGTGCCTCAGCAACAGCAATGCGCTCCTTGCGAGGGTCAACGATGAACAGCGCACCTGGGAGCTTATTCATGTCCTTGATGCCGCCGAGATACTTCTCCAGCTTATCCATCTCATTCCTCAGACCCTGAACCTCTTTCTTGGTCAAAACCTCAAAAGTACCGTCAGCTTCCATAGCCTCCAGCTCCTTCAAGCGATTTACACGCTTCTGGATAGTCTGGAAGTTAGTGAGCATGCCGCCCAGCCAACGCTCGTTCACGAAGTACATATCTGCCTTCAGAGCCTCATCCTTGATAGCCTCCTGAGCCTGCTTCTTGGTACCAACGAAGAGTACGGACTTGCCTTCCTCTGCTACGCTGCGTACAAAGCTGTAAGCCTCCTCAGCCTTTCTTACGGTCTTCTGCAAATCAATGATATAGATACCATTGCGCTCGGTGAAGATGTACTTAGCCATTTTAGGGTTCCATCTTCTGGTCTGATGTCCGAAATGAACACCAGCCTCTAATAACTGTTTCATAGAAACAACTGCCATAGTGGTGCACCTCCTGTTTTTCTTTACCTCCGCCAGCCTCATCCTTTGTTAAACCCCATGGGCACAGTACAAATATCAGCCAGCGTGCGTTTTTATAATTACACCGCTTGTAATACTATCACAAATAAACATATAATGCAACATTTTTTTGCAGCATCCCTACCTGCTTCAGCCGTCTTCAGAGCGTCTGCGAATTTCCCTCAGCCGCTCTGACAAGTGGAGCTGCAATTTTTCCTCAAGCTCAGGCAGGCTTCTGGCATCAAAGCTGTAATTCATCTCCGGGATATTCCTGATGCGGGCTTCTCCGAAAAACTCACACCGAAACTCATTGTAATAAATGATGAAATTACTCTTGAGTGCAAAATCAGAATAGTCAAACACGATGTAGGAGCCATTCAAAACCTTTACGGGGGCGGCAGGCGTCAAAAAAAGCCGGAAGCCCTCCAGCTCGTCAGGCAAAAAAGCCTTGTAGTCCCACTCCGTAATACGCAGCTCTTTGGTAACATAGCTCATGTTGTCAGGATTATAGACTACCAGATCATGGATTGCCTTGTCCATATACTGCTGCAAATGCTGCTGAAAGACATCAAAGCTGGCAGTTATGAACTGCAGCAGGCAAAACTCTGTCAGCCCAATCCAGACCCGCACCTTGTATTCCTCTGTTTCCTGGTGAAAATAAGCGCAGAAGCCTAAATGGCGTTCCGCATTCGTATAAGAAAAAAGCTCATACATATCCTCATTTTCCCGATAGAGCTTCTGCAGCTTCATCGTATGCAGCTCGTCAGGCAGCCCTGCCAGATATGCCCACTGCCCGGCATCCTCCAGCACCTTTGCCAGGACTTTTTCCTTCAAGGGCAAACCCATCACCCCATTTTCTGTTCCAAGACCATTGTTCTGCGGCAGCTAAAAGCTGCAGGATAAATGCGCCCATGCCGCAGACAGTCAATTGAAATATACTACTGTATCCTCAGGCTTGGCCTTCTCCCGGAAATCCTCTACCTTGATAGCAAGATTCTCCACCTCGCCCTCACTGTCCCATTTACAGTGTATCACACCAGTGATCTGTCCCCACCTGCGTTCCTGCTTTTTAGGGTTGAGCTGATGGAACGCTGCACCGGTGCCGACAATCCCCAGGAACATCATATCCTCTGCGCAGCAGGCCATACCTACGCGGCCCACACCATAATGAATCTTATTGTCCTTTTCCGCCGAGCAGATATAGCCGTCAAAAATCATCTTTTTCTTATCATAGCGTTCCGGATGGTCCTGCATATCGACAAACCAGGCACCATAATCGTCAAAATCCAAATCAAGCACCGCCTTGCTGCTGTCAAACGGCAGCTCCGGCTCCTCCTCTACAAAATCAGGCAGCTCAGACTCAAAAATCACATTTGCCCTGCGGTTTACCACCCGTATATTGCGCCTTATATCCTGCTGCCTGGTCTTTGAGTCGCAGCGATTGAAAATAATCAGCTCACAATAGCGGAACAAATCCACAAAACGATCCTTCATATTTTTTTGATAGACCTCGAAGGTCTCTGCATTTACCAGTCCAACATTCTGAAAATCGAACCATTCCTCCGGCAGAGGAATATTCATGTAATCACCGGCATTCCACATGCCGTTTGCCTCAAAGAGCACACTGCTGGGATGATATTTGCGCTGCAGCTCCTGATAAAACTCCGTGCTCAGCTCCTCTGCAGATTCAACAGTAACAATCTTCGCATGGCTCTTTTCCAGAAGCTCCTCGTCAATTTCCTCCTCGCCTTCCTCTCCGAGAATAATCAGATTGCATTCTGCCTTGGCGAATTGGTTATTGGCCAAAAAATCAATAATCACACTGGTTTTGCCGCTCTCCAGCAAGCCCAGGAAGTAATAAACCGGTACATTTTCCTTGCCGTTCATATCTTACTCTCCCAAAAACAATTCCTGCAGGCTATGTTCCTGAAGCTTGCTGCCAATCACGCAGAAGCGTCCGGTATAATCGGCTGCTCCGACTTCCACGCTGCTCTCTCCCGGCACATAATTGAAATGCAGCCATTCTCCCGGATTGACCGATTGGACAATCCCCTTGGCCCGCAGAACAACACCATATTCATCGGCATTGACCAACTCTGCCAAAATATGCTTCAGTTCCTCTGCAGAATATTTCCTGGTAGTCTCCTCACCCCAGCTGCCGAAAACCTCATCGGCATGATGGTGATGACCATGGTCGTGGTCATGGTCATGACAGCTGCAGCCCGGATCATGGCACTCTTCCCCATGATGGTGGTGATGTTCATGTTCATGTTCATGCTCATGCTCATGCTCGTGCTCATGGTCATGATCGTGTTCATGCTCGTGCTCGTGCTCGTGCTCGTGTTCATGCTCATGCTCGTGACATTCCTCTATCTCCTCCAGAGAAAGCAGCGGACTGTCCGCCAGGGCATGCAGGATCTGCGTGCCGCTGATTTCATCCCAGGAAGTCGTAACAACCGGAGCCTGCGCGTTATATTTGCGAATGATGTCCATAGTTTCAGCCAGTTTCTTTTCGGTCACATCCTGGCTGCGGCTCAAAACGATACAATCGGCATGGGCAATCTGGTCGATGAAGAATTCCCCATAATTTCTGGCATACATTTTGCATTTTTTCGCATGAACTACTGCAATACAGCCGTCAAGTACCACATCCTCGTTCAAAACGGCAGCAACAGCCTTCTTGACATCAGACAGCTTGCCCACACCGGACGGCTCAATGATAATCCGCTCCGGCTGATAGGTGTCCATAACCTGCCGCAGGGATTTTTCAAAATCTCCGACCAGAGAGCAGCAGATGCACCCGGAATTCAGTTCCTTTATTTCCACGCCAGCTTCCTTCATGAAGCCGCCGTCTATGGCTATTTCCCCGAATTCATTTTCAATCAGGGCAATTTTGTCATCAAAGCCTTCGCTGATCAGCTTCTGGATCAGGGTAGTTTTGCCTGCGCCCAAAAAACCGGAAAATATATTGATCTTAGTCATGAATAAACCTCCACTCCTTATTTGCTTCACGGCGTATTTATACAATCACTTTTATAATTTTACCCCATTGATGATTTTTGTCAACAGAAAAGTAAAAAAGTCAAACATCCGCCCTTGGATAAATAAAAAACCCGCCAGCATGAAGCTGACGGGAATTTCGGTGCTTTTGAAGCGCTAAAGCAATTAACGCTTGGAGAACTGGGACGCCTTACGAGCCTTCTTCAAGCCGTACTTACGACGCTCCTTCTCACGAGGATCACGAGTAACGAAGCCAGCCTTCTTCAGAGCCGGGCGAAGCTCGCCATCCAGAACCATCAGAGCACGGGTGATACCATGACGGATTGCGCCAGCCTGACCGGAAGCGCCGCCACCCTTTACATCTGCGATTACATCATACTTATCAACAGTCTCAGTCAGTTCCAAAGGCTGTCTAACGATAAGCTCAAGAGTCTTCAAACCAAAATATTCGTCCATTGCGCGGCCATTGATGGTCACTTTGCCTTCACCTGGAACCAGACGAACTCTAGCAACGGAAGACTTTCTGCGGCCAGTACCGTAGTAGCTAACTAATGCCATTATATATGTTCCTCCCTACCAAGTATTAGCGAATGCTCAGCTTGAGCTCTTCCGGCTGCTGTGCAGCATGCGGATGCTCAGGACCTGCATAGACATTCAATTTTTTATACATCTGCTCACCAAGACGGTTCTTTGGCAGCATACCGCGAACAGCATGCTCAATAACGCGAGTTGGGAACTTCTCCATCATCTGACCAGCTGGAGTAAAGGTGGTGCCACCATTATAGCCGGAATGACGGAAATAAGTCTTATCAGTTAATTTCTTGCCAGTGAATACAGCCTTCTCTGCATTAACAACGATAACAAAATCGCCGGTATCAACATGCGGAGTAAAGGTTGGTTTATGTTTACCGCGAAGAACTTTAGCTACTTCAGCGGCCAATCTGCCTACAGTCTGACCTTCAGCGTCTACAACATACCACTTATGCTCTACATTCTGAGCATTAGCCATAAACGTTGTCTTCATGCGATATATCCCTCCCTAGATTAATTAAGATTTTGAATCTGCCGCAAGCTATGTCATTGCCTCCGGGGCTAATGGAAGCGGCTGTACACGGCTCACTTGAAATATTTTAATAAATATCTGCCTTAAAGTCAAGGAATTTTTATAATTTCCTGAAAAAAACAGCTGCCAGCAATCCAATACACTGCCGGCAGCTGTCTAACAGCTAAATTTTACCTACTTGCCGCTCTTCTTTACACCAAAAATGAGCTCATCCATCAAGCTTATCAGCTGATTGATTTCCGGCTTGGAAATCTGTCCATTGGCACCAAGCGCATTGCCCTTGCGGCGCATTTCCTCGCTGATAAGAGAAGAAAACAGGATAAACGGGATATCGTTGAAGCGCGGATCAGAACGAACCAGCTTCAGCAGACGATGACCGTCCATCTGCGGCATTTCGATATCAGAGATGATAATGCGTACCTGATCCTCAACAGGTACATCATCTGACAGATTGTTGGCAAGATAATTCCAGGCATCCTGACCATTGTTGAAATCGCGCACAAAGCGATAACCGGATTCATGGAGCGTATTGACCAAAAGCTCACGCAGCAGAGGAGAATCCTCTGCACACAAAACATGTACCGTTGAGCGTTCAGTCTTCATGTCAGTGCTGGCATCATCAAAGGTAGTCAGCTTGGCATTGATTTCCGGATTGATTTCTGCAATGATTGTCTCAAAATCCAGGAGCAGAATAATCTTTTCCTGCATTTTGACAATGCCGACAACGCGGGACTGATCTCCCACCTCCGGTGCAGGCTCCATATTTTTCCAGGAAATACGATGTATACGAGACACACCATCTACCAAAAAGCCAATGTCATAATTGTTGATCTCTGTCACAATGATATTCTTCGGCTCGTCCACAGTCTGTACATTCAGACATCTCGGCAGATTTACCAGAGGAATCGCCTTGCCGCGCAGAGTAAACAATCCGTCAATATAAGGATGCGCCTGCGGCATTTCCGTAACCGGTGTCCTGGTAATGACCTCACGCACCTTCGCTACATTTATACCATAATTTACAGACCCAATGCTGAACTCGACGATTTCAAACTCATTAGTACCTGTTTCCAGCAAAATCCCCTTGTTTTCTTCAGCTGCCATTGTATCGCCCCCATCTTATCTATTTCCTGACATCCGTCATAGTCATTGATTTCCATATTTTCTGCAGGAAATATCGCCTTATTTCACACAAAACATTCTACCAATGCTTTATTTCGTTATAAATATGAAAAATCCTGCTAAGCCTATAAAAAAGTTTTAGGATTTAAGCTCCCCCTTGAGATATGTCCAGCCGTCCTTCATTTCAATCATGCCTTCCTTATATAAATGGCCAAGAGCACGCTTGAAGGCAGCCTTGCTGATCTTAAACTTTCCCTGAATCAGCTCGGGACTGCTGCTGTCACAATATGGCATCCTGCCATTATTGGACTGCAGGAGCATCAGTACTTTGTCTGAATCTGATTCCATGGCCTTTTCCTTGATTTCACGCAGCGACGCATTGATGCGTCCGTCAGGACGCACAAAAGTCACACGGGCTGTCAAATCCTGCCCCACCTTGGGACGCTCAGGCATCTCCTTGTGAGAAATAAAGGCAATATACCGCTCCGTGGTCAGCATGAATGCACCGCTGTCCGTGATGTTGTACACAGAGCCCCGCACTGTCTGACCAATACGGACATTTTCCGCCTTTATGGATGCACGGCGCATTTCGTCTTCCACAACCATCGTCACCGCCAGACGCCCTGACTTGTCAGTATACAGCTTTGCCCAAACAACCTCACCAATCTGCAGTTTGCCGCGCATCCCGGCGTATGGCATAAAAATACCACGCTCTGCACCTACATCCAAAAACGCACCATCCTTGCTGACATTGATGACGCGCATCCTGGCAATCTGCCCTTCCTTCAGCTTCGGCACACGCATACTGGCTGTCAGGCGGTGCTTCGGATCAAGATACAGAAAGACCTTGACCATGTCGCCGACCTGCACCTCTGCCGTCTGCTGCGTCTTGTGGAGCAATATATCATCATTGGTGCTGCCGGTCTCTGCATCCAGAAAGGCGCCCATTTCCGACTTGCGGGCCACCTTCAGGACAGCTACAGTGCTGGGCCCATATTTGCAGACCGGGCGTTCAAGGCGTGGAGAACGCCGCTCTCTCTGATGCGATGGCCCTCTGAACGAATTATTCATACCTGCCACCGTCACTCCTCATAAGCTGTCAGCTCAGCATCACCCCACAGGGTCTCCAGTGAATAATATTCACGGGTATCCTGAAGGAAAATGTGTGCTACACAATCGCCATAATCCATGAGAATCCATTCACCCTCACGATAGCCTTCCTTGTGCATAAACTCTATTCCAGCTTCCTCCTTCAGCTTATCCTCGATGTTGTCAGCAATGGCACGAACCTGGGTTGTGCTGCCAGCTGAGCAAACAACAAAATAATCTGTAGCCGGAGTAAGGCCTTCCATATTCATCAAAGCTATATCACGCGCCTTTTTGTCTGAGGCCGCGCCTGCTATCATATTTGCTAATTCAAGAGATGTCTTTACCATACTATTCCTCCTTAAAAAGTCCCCAAAATCCCTTATTTTCCTCTTGCTCAGGTTCTAAGGGAAACAGCTCCCTGAGCTTTTCATCGGCTGCCTGCCTGTTGCATACCCAGGAACCATACTGATCCCAACCGCCTGGCAGCAGTATACTGTCAGGCTTCGTGCCGGACAGCTTATGCAGGATGCTGGCAAAATGAACCGTATCGAAGCCCTCAATGGTACTGTCTACTCTGCGCTCCCAAACATCGGTCAAAAGAGGCAGCTTGGCCAGCATATCAGGCTGCAGAATCCGCTTGTACACAACCTTGATAAATGCCTGCTGCCGCTTGCTTCTGCCATAGGCTCCAAGCTCATCGCTGGCGAAACGCAGATACTTCTGAGCCGTATCGCCATCCATGTGCTGGTATCCCTTGGGAATATGGATATAGAGATCTCCCTCCGGATCCTCATAATCCATATCCGTTTCCACATACACATCAATGCCGCCAATAATATCCACAAGTTCTCTCAGAGTTTCTGTATCAATAGCCACATAATGATGTATTGTCACATTCAGCAGCTTTGCCGCACTCTGCTCCAGCAGATTGACACCGCCATAATAATAGGCATTATTGATTCTTTCAGGCTGGGCGATACCGGGAATTTCCGCCAGCGTATAGCGCGGGATATGGATAATCCTCACTCTGCCGTCTTCATGACAAAAGCTCAGCAGGAACAGGCTGTCCACCTGCCTCCCCGTATCCTCCCTGCCAAGATCAAAGCCTATAAACAGGATATTGGTATAGCCGTCGAAGCGCGGGTCAAAGCTGGCAGCTCTCAGTTCCCGCCTCTGCCGGTAGCCGTCGTAAAGCTCGGCATACACGGCATAGGTATCACTTGCCCAATGATATAGGCGCACCGTCAGCCAGCCGGCAGCCAGCAAGGACAAGGCCAGCAGAATAAGAAACACAAAAATCCGAAACCATTTGATTCTGCGCCTCTTACGCAAAATTTTTCTCTTGCGCTGTATATTCAATTTTGTCTGGCTTTCCATCTGCATCAATCCAAACCATTTGTCGCAAGTTTACCAAATAAAATGTCATTCCTGGCAGCAACTGTATCAGGATGCAGCAAATGGCCCTTGGCTACCACAAAAAGAATAGACTGATCCAGGCCCGCCAGTACCATATCATCCAAAGCCGCTTCCCGGGACATGCTGCGAAGCCTATCAACCTCAGGATAGCTTCTTCCAGGCTCAATCATATCCGCAAAATAGACAATCTTATCCAAATCCGTCATATTGGCCCCGCCCACAGTATGCCTGTACACGGCCTGAGCTATATCCTTGTCCGGCACGCCATATTCTTCAGCAATCAGCTTTGCCCCGACATAAGCATGCAGCAGCAGCGGCATGGATTTTTCTACCGGCTGAATGACAATACCGCGCCTCACGGCTTCTGCCGGAAGCTGTTCATTGGGATATTGCCTGGCACAATCATGCAAAAGTCCTGCAAGATAAGCCTTATGTTCATCCACATGAAAACGCCTCGCCAAAAACAGCGCCGTTTCAGCTACGCCCAGGGAGTGGCGGTACCTGCCCGGCTTCAGCCTGGCCCGCAGCTTTTGCTTCATATTCTCATAATCCATATCAGCAGCCCTCTTCATTATATCATATTTCTGTATAATTTTTCTTTATAAATGTACTGTTCCACCGATTCCGGTACAATATACCTAATCGTCCTGCCTTCACGGACACGCTCACGGATAGCTGTAGAGGAAATTTCCAGTTTGGGAGTTTCCGTACAGTGAATCCTGTCCGCCAAAGCGCCAAAGCGGGCGTATATTTTGGTCATATCCGGCATACAGCCGGGCCTGGATGCCCCAATGAAATGGCACAGCTCCAGAAGCTCATCTATCCTGTTCCAGGTATGCAGGCTGGCTACGGAATCCGCTCCTACAATGAAATAAAACTCTGTGTCAGAGCCATGCTCCTTCACAAGTTCCGCCAGGGTATCCCTGCTGTAGGACGGTCCCTGCCTGTGCATTTCCATGTCAGAGACCTGAAAACGAGGATTGGAGCAGGTAGCCAGGAGGGTCATCATATACCTGTGTCTGGCGGCAGACACCTGGCTGCCCAGCTTATGGGGCGGCACCGCCGCGGGGATGAATATTACCCGGTCCAGTGAAAATTCATCCATGATGGTTTCCGCAACCAGCAAATGCCCAAGATGTATCGGGTCAAAGGTGCCTCCCAAAATACCCATCCTGCTTTTTTCCGGCATGACAACTCCCCCTTACGATGAGAAAAAATACACAAGACCAAAGGCAGCGGCCATAGCTGCTGCCATAATCAGCCCGGCTCTGGCATAATCCTGAAAATCATGCTTTCCCTTTTCCGTAGCAGCATACCTTTTCAGAGCGGCAAGCAGCCCCTTGGCCTCAGCGAATCTGCCCATCTCCCATGACCAGGTATTTTGTGCTGGTAAGGGCAGTCAGGCCCATTGGCCCGCGGGCATGCAGCTTTTGAGTGCTGATGCCGATTTCTGCCCCAAAGCCAAATTCACAGCCATCAGAAAATCTGGTCGAAGCATTTACATAGACAGCCGCAGCATCCACGCAGCGCTGGAAAAGTCTGGCATTGTCAAGGCTTTTTGTTATGATAGCTTCAGAATGTCCCGTATTGTACCTGTTGATATGAGCAATCGCTTCCTCAACATCAGCCACCACCTTGACTGAGAGAATCAGATCTCCATATTCTGTGCCCCAATCCTCCTCGTCAGCCTCTGCCATGCCGGCAACCAGCTCGCAGCAGCGAGGACAGCCCCGCAGCTCGCATTCCTTTTCCTTCATGGCCTTTGCCAGCATAGGGAGGAACTCAGCCGCTGCTGCTTCATGCACCAGGAGAGTTTCCATGGCATTGCAGACAGAAGGACGGGATGTTTTGGCATTGACGGCAATCTGCAGAGCCATAGACAAATCGGCATCAGCATCCACGAAGGTGTGGCAGACTCCCGTGCCCGTTTCAATCACCGGCACAATGCTGTTTTCTACAACAGTCCTGATCAGCCCCGCACCGCCCCGGGGAATGATTACATCCAGGTATCCCTTCAGCTTCAGCATGATGCTGACAGCTTCCCTGTCCGTAGAATCAATCAGCTGCACTGCCCCTTCCGGAATACCGGCACGGTAAGCCGCCTCTGCCATAATACCGGCAATCGCCTTATTGGAATGGATTGCCTCCGAACCGCCCCGCAGCAGTACAGCATTGCTCGCCTTCAGGCAAAGCCCGATAGCATCGGCCGTAACATTTGGCCGTGCCTCATAAATCATGCCCACCACACCCAACGGTACACGCACGCGGCGAATTTCCAGTCCATTGGGGCGGACGGTGGAATAATCTCCCTCTCCTACAGGATCCGGCAGAGCCGCGGCCTGACGCAGACCGTCTGCCATACCGGCAATACGGCCCTCATCCAGCATCAGGCGGTCCAGATAGGATCGTCTGACACCTTTTTGACGGGCTTTCTCCAGATCTGCTGCATTGGCCTCGATAATCGCACTGCTTCTCTGTTCCAGTGCATGCGCCATAGCCGCCAAAGCACTGTTCTTGACCGCTGTAGAAATCAGGTTCATTGACCGGGACGCGGTCTTGGCAGCCTGGGCCCTGTTAAAAATCATTTCCTGTAAATCCATAATCCATCTCCTAAAATCAGCAATATGAATTAAATCATCAGCACCATATTATCGCGGTGGATGACCTCCTCATGCAGCGTACCAGTTACAAGCTCCGTAAAATCGCTGGTTTTTTTCCCTTTGATTTTCTCTATCAGCTCTGCATCATAATTGATAGTCCCCCGGGCGATTTCCTGATAGTCAGCAGTCAGCACGCGGACTGTACTGCCTGCCCGATATTCGCCTTCAGAAGCCAAAATGCCCGCTGCCAAAATACTGGAGCCTGTTTTCAGTGCCTTTACACAGCCGCTGTCCACAAAGATTACACCGGAAATCCTCCTGCCAAAAGCCAGCCAGCCCTTTCTGACCCGCAAATGGGCATCCTTCGGCGGAAAGACAGTGCCGACTGTTTCGCCCTGCATAATCCGTCTCAGCGTGCCATCGCTGCCGCCGGAAGCAATAAACATCGTAACACCGGCAGCTGTAGCTATTTTCGCAGCCTCAATCTTGGTTGCCATGCCGCCCGTCCCAACAGCAGAGCCTGCCCCGCCGGCCATTTTTTCTACAGCCTGTGTGATTTCCGGAATCTCGGAGAGCAGTCTGGCCTCAGGATTCTTTTGCGGATTGGCATCGTATACACCGTCTATATCCGACAAAATAATCAGGCCGTCAGCATCCACCATGGCAGCTACCGTGGCAGACAGCGTGTCATTATCGCCAATCTTCACCTCAGCAGTAGTTACAGCATCATTTTCATTGATAACCGGGATTATGCCTTTTTTCAGCATTGTCAGCACCGTATTGCGCCCGTTGATATACTGGCTGTGATTGGAAAAATTTTCCTTGGTCAAAAGAACCTGGCCAGCAATTTGTCCATATTCCGTAAAAAACTTGTCATAGAGATGCATCAGAAGCACCTGCCCCACAGAGGCCAGAGCCTGCTTTTCCTGCACGCTGTCGGGACGCTTTGCCAGTCCCATGCGCACCATACCGACCCCGATGGCTCCGGAGGTAACCAGGATTATCTCCCGTCCCTGGCTCGCCAGATCTGCCAGCTCCCGTGTCAGATGCTCAATCCTGTACAAATTGATCTTGCCGCTGGGGTACAGCAGGGTGCTGGTTCCCACCTTCACAACTATACGCTTGGCATTTTTTATCTGCTCACGGCTGTTCATGAAAAATCATCCTTTCACGGTGCTGCCTGCAAAGGGCCTTTTTTATTTCCCGTTATTTTGGCAGTTCTATCTTCGGCTTGTTGAAATTGCGGCAGAACAGCAATCCGTTTCTGCCGATTACCTGTACCAAATCGGCATTGCAGCGTTCTGCCAAGGTCTCTATTGCATCCTTTGGTTCCTCAGGGCAATTCTGCAGTACCCTAGCTTTAATCAGCTCACGCTTTTTGATTGCCTCCTGAGCCGCCATCACCACAGTGGGAGTTACACCCTCCTTGCCAACGCTGACAATCGGATCCATGGTCATGCCCATTGAGCGCAGGAAGCTCTTTTGCTTGCCTGTCAAAGTGTTTTTTATCAAAATATATCCTCCTTAGAGACACAGTAAAACTATTCTCTATATTCAAATTCCATCGCGCCGATATGCACAGTATCACCTTCCCTGATGCCCCGTGCCTGCAGCTTTTTGTCAATGCCCTTGATGCGCCAGATATACTGGAAGCGGCGCAGAGCCTCATCGTTGGCGAAGTTAGTCATGGCAACCAGCTTGTCCAAGGACTTGCCGCTCACGACAAAATCGCCGGACATATCTCTTGTAATGACAACCTTGTCAGGATCCTCCGCCTGAGCCTCGTAAACCTTTTCGCCCTCTTCGGTGTCAGGCTCCTCCACATATTCATCCAGTGCCTTGGCTACTGCATTGATAAGCTCCTGCAACCCCTGACCGGTAGCCGCACAAATAGGGAAAAGAGCGATGCCTTCCTTATCTGCCAGCGCCTGCAGGCGAGACAGGTTTTCTTCTGCACCAGGCAGATCCATCTTGTTGGCAGCCAAAATCTGCGGACGGCGGGCTATCTTTTCACTGTACAGCTTCAGCTCTTTATTGATTTTGTAATAATCCTCTACAGGGTCGCGTCCCTCTATGCCGGAAGCATCCACTATATGGACGATTATCCTTGTCCTCTCTACATGCCTCAGGAAATCATGGCCTAACCCCACACCTTCAGAAGCTCCATCTATCAAGCCGGGAATATCAGCCATCACAAAGGTCTTTTCATCTCCCAGCTCGCCCACATTCACCACACCCAATACAGGCGTAATTGTGGTAAAATGATACTCTGCTATTTCAGGCCGGGCCGCAGAAACCTTGGAAACAAGACTGGACTTGCCGACGCTTGGATAACCAACCAGACCAACATCCGCCAGGAGCTTCAGCTCCAGCAAAAGATTTTTTACCTCGCCCGGCTCTCCCAGCTCGGCAAAAGTCGGAGCACGGTTCGCACTGTTGGCAAATTTGGCATTGCCCCTGCCTCCTCTGCCGCCCCTGGCAATGACAGCCTCCTCGCCAACCTCTGTCAAATCAGCCAAAACCTCTCCGGTATCAGCATCCTTGACCAGCGTCCCCTGAGGAACTTTAACGATGCAGGGAGGCGCACTATGGCCATACTGATTTTTAATATCGCCATTTTCACCGTTTTTGCCCACAAACTTACGGTGAAAACGAAAATCCAGCAGGGTATTCATATTATTGTCAACCCTGAACAGGATATCTGCGCCGCGCCCCCCATCTCCGCCGGAAGGCCCGCCATTAGCCACAAATTTCTCGCGGCGGAAGGCAGATTTGCCATTGCCGCCATTGCCGGCCGTAACCTTAATTGTAATTCTGTCAATAAACTGCATTTTTTCCTCCTCTGCATTAACGCAGCAGCCTGCCATACCTGAATGCTCTTCCGTAAAGACATCTTTTCCAGTGACCGGGCCCCGCATTTGATGATGTATAAAAAGCTGGTATTGAATCCAATGCCAGCTTTTTATACATCATCATAAAGAAAAAAATACCTGCACCCATCAAGGCGCAGGTATCTCTCTACAATTACATAGCAGCGTTTTCTACTGCATAAACGCTAATCTGACGATTAAAGCGCCCCTTACGCTCGAAAGCAACACGGCCAGCAATCTTAGCATAGATAGTATCATCCTTGCCGATGCCCACACCATTGCCAGGGTGGAAATGAGTTCCTCTCTGACGGACAATGATGCTGCCTGCAGTTACAACTGTACCAGCCTGCTCCTTGACACCAAGGCGCTTTGCCTCACTGTCGCGGCCGTTACGGGTGCTGGATACACCTTTCTTATGAGCAAACAACTGCAAATCAAACTTAAACATCAGGGTTACACCTCCTGTACCACTGAAATACTAATTTCCTTTGGATCATACTCTTGAATATCATAAAAACCAATGAGCATTGTCTCAAAAATTGCATCAGTTAATTCATCGGGAACGCCCTTGAGCCTTGCATGCAAGTCACCACTCGCTACTTGATAGTCAACTTCGCGATGTAAGTGCTGCCCTACGCCCTTGAGAGCTGTCTGTGCTAATGACGAAATCCCGGCACAGACGATATCACTGCCATATTCTCCATGATGACCACGGACATCATAGCCTGATATTCTTCCCAGGGAATTGCGATAAATATTTATCTCAATCATTAAGCTTCGATCTTCTCGATAACAACCTTGGTAAATGGCTGACGATGACCCTGACGCTTGCGATAGTTGGACTTAGCCTTGTACTTGAAGACCAAGATCTTCTTTTCCTTGCCCTGAGCCTCTACCTTAGCGGTAACCTTTGCACCATCAACTACTGGCTTGCCGACAACAACCTCGTTCTCCTTGACAACGGTCAGAACCGTATCAAAGGTAACAACATCACCCTCTGCAGCCTCCAGCTTCTCGACAATGACAACATCGCCCTCTGCGACCTTGTACTGCTTGCCGCCAGTCTGAATAATTGCGTACATTCCTTTACACCTCCCTATATCATTACTCGCCAACTACGGTACGGTCAAACCGTTTATGACCTCGTTGTGCGGTTTGGGAAAGCGCACCTATAGCGCACTCACATTGACATATTTTACCATCATCCATACAGCTTGTCAATAAAAAAATAAGGCCGGGCGGAAACCCAGCCTCATTTCTCTGTCAAAACAATCCATTGTGCCGTAAATCTGCTGCAAAAGCAGGCAGAGCGTCAAATGAAAATATACTTCAGGAAGAAAATCACTGCCAGACAATAAATAATCGGGCTGATCTTTTTCCTGCCAAAAGCTCCGGTGCAGATATTGATGATCACATAGGAAATGACACCCATGGAAATGCCCTCGGAAATAGAATACATGAAAGGCATGGCAATGGTGGTTATATACGCAGGAAGAGATTCCGTAATATCATCAAAATCAATGCGCACCAGGCTGCCTACCATCAGAAAGCCAACGACAATCAGAGCCGGCGCCGTAGCAAAAGACGGAATTGCCAGGAAAATCGGTGCCAGCAGCAGGCTCAGAGCAAAGAGAACTGCACTTACCAGCGCAGTCAGACCGGTACGGCCGCCCACGCCTACACCGGCAGAGCTCTCCACGAAGGTAGTGACAGTGGAGGTACCCAGGACTGCACCAGCGGTGGTTGCGATGGAATCCGCCATCAATGCGCCCTTGATATTCGGCAGGCGTCCCTCCTTGTCCAGCATATCAGCCTTGGAGGCCACACCTATCAGTGTGCCCAGGGTGTCAAACAAATCCACAAACATGAAGGTGATCATGATGGTGATAAAATTCAAGGTGGCAACTACGCTGAAATCAAACTGCATAAAGGTCGGTGCCAGGCTCGGAATGAAAATTCCATTGCCAAAGCTCGGCATCACGGAAAACATTCCCTGCGCCGGATCAGGAATATAAAGTCCTGTCGTTTCACAGATCATACCTACAATCCAGGTGGCCAAAATACCCCAGAGGATGCCGCCCGGAACCTTCTTTGCCATGAGAACCGCAATGAGCAGAGTGCCCATCAGAGCGAGAAAGGCACCAATGCCTACAGTATAAAAGGAGCCATCCAGAAGTGCTGCACGGAAAGGATACAGCCCCACCAGAGTCGGACCGCTGACTACAATCTTGGCATTCTGCAGACCGATGAAGGCAATGAACAGGCCAATACCGCTGGTCACACCGTACTTCAGGCTGACGGGAATACAGTTAAAAAGGACCTCACGCACTTTGGTCAGAGACAAAATGATAAAAATAATACCTTCGACAAAAACAGCAGTCAAAGCTATCTGCCAGGAATACCCCATCTGACCTACTACAGTGAAAGCAAAGAATGCGTTCAGCCCCATGCCTGGCGCAAGAACGAATGGATAATTGGCAAGAAATGCCATAATCAATGTACCGATACAGGCACCAATGGCAGTTGCCGCAAATACTGCACCTGTATCCATGCCGGTCGTTCCCAGAATATTAGGATTGACTGCCAAAATATACGCCATTGTCATAAATGTTGTAATACCGGCAATAATTTCAGTGCGGACAGTGGTACCATGTTCCTTTAGATGAAATATTTTCTCTAAAGTCTCGCTCATTTTTTAATCCTCCTCCAGATTATGAAAAAAATAATACGCCGACTGCATTCCAGAAGCCGGCGAAATAGAAATACATAAGTATATTACATTATTTGGTAATAAATTGCAATAAAAATGCAGGTTTATTCCATAGCAAATTCAGCTGCCCTGATACCGTGAAGAACCGTTGTATCGAAGACAGGCAGTGAGGAATCCTTTGCACCAACCAAAAG
>JAQUZO010000027.1:0-11144 GCA_028691285.1 Anaerovibrio sp.
TGTGTATTAAAGATATTTTATATATTTAGGAGGAAAATATTATGAAGAAGTTTGTATGTACCATCTGCGGTTATGTTCATGAGGGAGATTCTGCCCCTGAGAAGTGCCCTATCTGTAAGGCAGGCGCTGAAAAGTTCAAGGAAATGCAGGGTGAGATGGAGCTTGCTGATGAGCATCGTCTTGGCGTGGCGCAGGGTGTTGACCCTGAAATCATTGAAGGTCTCCGCGAGAACTTCAACGGTGAGTGCTCCGAGGTTGGTATGTACCTGGCTATGAGCCGTGTGGCTGACCGTGAGGGTTATCCTGAGGTAGCGGAGGCTTTCAAGCGTTATGCTTTTGAGGAAGCTGAGCATGCAGCAAAATTTGCTGAGCTGTTGGGTGAGGTTCTCACTGACAGCACAGAAAAAAATCTGTCCATGCGCATAGATGCAGAATTTGGTGCTACCGAGGGCAAGAAGAAGCTGGCTGTGAAGGCCAAGGAGCTGAACCTGGATGCCATCCATGACACTGTGCATGAAATGTGCAAGGATGAAGCGCGTCACTGCAAGGGCTTTTCCGGTCTGCTGAAGCGTCACTTCGGCAAATAATCAATATTGCGTTCCCGATACTTTCCACATATATCCTATACCCTTATCGGCGGGCAGCTTCGGCTGTCCGCCGATTTTCATTTCCCAAGCAGATATTATGCACTCGAACAGCCTTCACACGCCGTTTTCCAGACAAACAAAAAGACCGCCTGCAGCCGGAAAAATCCATTCCTGTCTGCAGCGGTCAGCTCATATCTCAACTTCAAAATTTATGGTGCGCTCGGCGGGAGTCGAACCCACGCTTTCAGCTCCGGAGGCTAACGTCCTATCCACTGGACTACGAGCGCATACACCTGCCGCCCAGCAAATTCTTTCAGGCGACTAAAGTATTATAGCATAAATGTGTGCTATATACAAGCTACTTCAGAAATTTTCTCTTCAGCAGCAGCGTAACAAAAAAAATCCCGGCTGCAATCACAACGATTGTCGCCCCCGCTGCCATGCTGCAGTAATAGGCAAGCACCAGTCCGCTGACACCTGACACTACGGCAAAAAGCACAGACAGCAGGTGGTACTGCTTGATACTGCCGGCAATATTGCGGGCAGCCGCCCCGGGCAGTACCAGCAGGGAATTGATGATCAGCAGGCCCACCCACTGAATACTGATGGCAACCACCACTGCGACCATAGCCGCAAAAATCCCCTCAACCAGCATGGTAGAAACACCGCGGCTGCGGGCAAAGGAGCTGTTGATGCTCAAAATCAGCAGGCGGTTGAACAGCCCTATCCACACCAGCACTACCACTGCCAGCACCACTGCCAGAGACTTGAGCTCTCCCGGCGTAATGCTGAGAATATCCCCTATCAGATAGCTGGCATATTTATTGAAGCTGCCGCCATAGGACATCATCATCAGGCCTGCAGCAATGCCCAATGAGGAAAATACGCCTATAATCGTATCTGTCGAAGCCGTGCTGTGATTTTTTATCCAGGTAATCAGCAGAGCGAAAAATACGGAAAACAGCAGCAGGGATTCTACGGGAGAAAAGATTCCTAAAATAGCACCCAGGGCCAAACCGGTAAAGGCTCCATGCCCCAGCGAATCCGAAAAAAATGCCATGCGGTTTGATACCACCATGGTGCTTAAAAGCCCGAACAACGGCGTAATCATGACTACTGCCAACAGGGCATTCCGCATAAAGCCGTACTCCAGCCATTCAAGGGAAGCCATATCATATAGTATTTCCATCTGCTTCTCCTCCCCGGCCATCTGCATCCTCTCCGGCTTCAGCCTGCTCCAGTGCCTTCGCCACTACATCCCCGCCGCCGTCCTCGCAGCTGCATGGCGCCTGCTTTTTTTTGTGCAGCAGCCACTCAAATCCGGTACCTCCGGCCCTGCTGCCGCCGTCAGCCAGCATACCAAAAATCTTCCTGGTGCGTTTATTCTGGAAAACCTCCTGAGGTGTCCCGCTGCAGACGACTCCCTTGTTCAGCAGGACTACCTGATCTGCATGCCTCGCCACCATGTTCAAATCATGAGACACCAGAATGATCGCCATATCCTCGTTGTTCTGCAGATCCTCCAGAATCTCATAAAATAATTCCAGTCCGTTTTGGTCTACACCTGATACCGGCTCATCCAAAAGCAGCAGATCCGGCATAGGATTGAGCGCCAACGCCACCAGTACCCGCTGCAGCTCTCCGCCGGAAAGTGCCCCCAGGCGGCGATCGATCAAATCAGCAGCCTTGACCCTTTTCAGGCATGCCAAAATCTCCTGGCGGTTATTGACCGGCAGCAGCCATACAGGACGGTTGTTCATACAGGCTGCAAACAAATCCTGTACCGTAACAGGTGCACTGACATCAAATTTCAGATACTGGGGCACATAGCCAATAACAGGATGCCCCGTATGCTTTCCCTTGGCATCTGTGTATCTAAGCTGCCCCGTGTGGGGAATTTCCCCCAAAACAGCCCGCAGCAAAGTGCTTTTGCCCGCACCATTCGGGCCTATGACTGCAGTCAGCTGCCCGCAGTGCACATGAATATTGACATGCTCAAAAATCACCAGGCGCCCGGCCCTGACCCCAAAATCTTCTATCTTGGTGCAGCACAGCTTGGTGCAGTCCTCCTGGGAAGCCGCCTGATGGAAAAGCCTTCTTAACATAATATTTCCTCATCTATTTCGTCAGGCGCAAATACGCCCATCTTGCCATAATAAAAAATACGGCCGCATACAAAAGCAATACGCCGAATGATTCAAGCGCTACAGGCTGCGACATGGCCAGGCCCCGCAGCAGATAGCTGGTGTGAGTCAGCGGCAGCAGCTGGATGAAATACCGCAGCAGCTCCGGCAGAGCATGTACGGAAAAAAATGTGCCGCACAAAAAGGACATCGGCAGCAAAACATAGGTATTGACCTGCCCCATTTCCTCATAGGTACTGATGGTCATCGCCGCAAAAAAGCCAATCTCCGAAAATATGATGCAGTTGACAGCCACCACCAGCAAAAACAGCGGCGTCAAATGCAGCTGCGCCCCGAAGCCTGCCGCCAAAAGCAGGATGATGGCAGAGGAAATCATTCCCCGGAGCACTGCCGCCAGCACCTTTCCTATCACAAAGGCCTCCGGCACTACAGGAGCAATGATATACTCCTCCAGGCTTTTGTGGTAGATGCGCTCAGAATGTACCGGCGTCACGCTGTTGAAGCTGATATTCATGGAATTCAGCGCTAAAATGCCCGGCACAAGAAAGTCCAGATAGGAACCGTCTGTCACCTGGATGCTGCGCCCCAGCCCCCAGCCAAAGGCAATCATGTACAGCATAGGTGCCACCATGCGGCTGAAGATGAACTTTTTCAGCCTGCGCCTCAGTACAACCCAGTCCCGCCAAAATACCGTCCAAATATCCCGCAGCAGCATTACAGCCCCTCCCTTCGCCCGGTCAGTTCAATGAAAACATCCTCCAGATTGGAGCGTCGGATATGAGCCGCTTCCAGAGTAGCTGCAAATTCTGCCCCCTGAGCCCTGGTATCAAAAAATCTGTACTGGCGAACACCATTCTCATGCCATTCTACAGCAATCTTGCCCATACGCCGGCAAAAGGACTCCGGTGTATCAATATCCACCAGCCTGCCCTTATTGATAATAGCCACCCGGTGACAGAGATTTTCTGCCTCCTCTATATAGTGCGTAGTCAAAAGCACAGTAACGCCCCGGTCTGCCATTTCCTGAATCAAATCCCAAATCCGGCGCCGCACCTGAGGGTCCAGAGCAACCGTCGGCTCGTCCATGAAAAGGATTTTGGGTCTGTGAATCAGGGCTCTGGCAATCAGCAGCCGTCTTTTCATGCCGCCGGAAAGCTGACGGGGAGACATATTCACTGTATCCTCCAGCTCAATATAGCGTAAAAGCTCGGCAATCCTTTTCTGTCTTTCCGCTCCGGCAAGATGATGCAGCCTGCCGTGCAGCTCCATATTGCAGCCCACCGTCAGATCATTGTCGAAATTGATATGCTGAGGGACTACGCCTATCAGAGCCTTGATTTCCCTGGCGTTTTCTTCCAGTGCCATGCCGTCATACCAGATTTTGCCGTCAGTTTTTTCCGTCTGCATGGTCAGCATGCGAATGGTTGTAGTTTTGCCGGCACCATTCGGCCCCAGCAGGCCAAATATTTCACCTTTTTTTATTTCAAGGGATAAATCATCCACAGCCAGCTTCCTGACAATCCTGCCATCTCCGCCTTTGCGCACAAACTCCTTGGTCAGCTTTTCCACCCGAATCATCAAATCACCTCCGATTCACTATTATAGCATTTTATTACCAAAGTAGAAAATACCCCCGGAGCTTAATCCGGGGGCATACTACAGCTTGCGGACATCACCGCCGGCTTAGATTTTTCCCTGCAGATCATGATCGGTCATCGCGCAGACTGCCGCATCCGACCAAACATTTTCAGCGGTCTCAATCATGTCTATAACCGTAAAGATAGGCAGGATAATTCCCATGATGCCAAGGGGCACACCCAGGGAGGACATGAGGGAAAGAGTCAAAAAATAACATCCCATGGGCACCCCGGCATTGCCAACCGCTGCCAAAACAGCTACAAACAGCCAGGTGGCCATAATTCCCGCTGTCAGCTCAATGCCTGCATTCTGCATGACGAACAGTGAGGTCACCAGAATAAAAGCTGCACAGCCATTCATATTGATGGTAGTGCAGATTGGCAGCACGAAACGGGAAACCTTGGGATTTACCTTCAGATTGTTCTCAGCCGAAGCGAGAGTAACAGGCAGCGTACCAGCAGAGCTTTTGGTAAAAAGAGCTACCGCCACCGCCGGAGCCATCTGGCGGAAGACATGCAGCGGATTCAGCCCCCGTACCAGCAGGAACAGCGGCAAAACGACAAAGAACTGAATCATGTTGCCGCCCAGGACTACCGCTACATATTTGCCCAGAGAACCGACAATCACACCTGCCTCAATCTGTGCCGCCAGCTGGGCCGCAAACGCCAGGATACCGACAGGCAGAATATAGAGAATCCCTCTTATCATGGTAAAGAGCAGCTCCTGCAGCCCCCGTATCCCCTTGAGAAGCACGCTGCGGTTTTCCGTTTCCGGCATAAAGGCGAGAGCCAGGCCGGCAAAAGCAGCAATCAGGAGCACCGACAATACATTGCCCGCCAGGAATGGCTGCAGGACATTATTGGGAATGACAGAGAGAATGTGCTGATAGTATGTCAGCTTCTCCAGTTTTTGCGGCACATCAGCCATGCCGGCACCGGCAATTTCCGCCGGCAGATTGCCCGGTGCAATCAAAATGTACAGTGTCAGCCCGACCAGGGCGGCAGAAAAGGTGGTCAGCAGCGTATAGGTAACGGCATGGACAAATATCTTCCCCGTTTCCTTTTTCCCCCCCAGCTCTGCCAGTGTGGTAATCACTGCCAGGGCAATAGTCGGCACGGCAATAAACTGGAACAATCTGGTAAAGACAGTGGCAATAAAATCAAACAGGCCATTCAGAGCAGGAATCTGCAGCCAGCCTAAAATACCGCCTATAATCAGGGCCCCAAACCACAGAACCAGCTGTTTTTTCTGTGCTTTGGGACTGTTTTTGGCCAGCGCCTCCCTGGCAGTCTCCTCAACAGACACATTCTTGTTAGCCATAAAATAACCTTCTTTCAATATAGGTATAACATATATAAAAACTATGTTATGTACTTTACCATACAATAGGTTTTCTGTCAACTAAAAAGGAGCATTTCCCAGCTCCCTGAAAAAAATGCTCCTTTTGAACAGCACTGAACCGGAACAGTCCGTGCCCACAGATTAGGCAATTCCCGTAATCATGTAGAAAATCACACAGAGGAACGGCACCAAGAACTTCATGCCCATCAATATGGCGATATCGCCATAGGAATCCTTATGGCTGAGTCCGCAGATGGCCAGCATTGTAACCAAAGCACCGCAGTGAGGTACAGGATCGATGCCGATGGAGGAAATAGCTACAATACGATGCAGCACCTCCAGCGGGATGCCTGCCTGAGTCGCCATGGCTGCCCACTGGTCGCCCAGCATGGACAGTGCAATGGTCAGGCCGCCGGAAGCAGACCCGGTAAAGCCGCACATGATATTGGTAGTCAGCACCGCAGAGAACAGAGGGCCGCCGCCAAAATCCAAATTCAGCAGCATATCCTTGATAACGGTAAAGCCTGCCAGACTCACGACAACGCAGCCAAAGGCATAACCGGAAGCCACATTCAATACGGCACTGCAGGAAGAAATAGCGGAACCATTGATAGTCTGCATCATGCCCTCAGTAATGCGCAGATGGCGGCGGGCAATAATGGCAGCTACGATACTGCTGATAATCAAAGAAATCGTGATGGACCAGCCCGCGGAAATCTTGGCTACGGAATGAGCCAGCAGACTGATCTTCAAAGGAGCCAGACTGTCCAGGCCGCTCTGATCCCAATGGAATGCCCAATCCCAGTTAAACGGATTGGACAGGAATACATTCAGGCCAATGACCAGCACCAGAGGAATAACAGAAACCTTCCAATCCGGATTTGGAATCTTATGGCGGCGCTGGCTGAATTCAATATGGCGGCCATAGCCCTCGCCCTGAGCTTTCAGACGCTTTGCACGGAAGGAAATCCAGGCCCAGCCCATGAACAGGAATATCAGCGTGGCAAAAATACCAATTCCCATGCCGGACCAGGTAGAGGTACCGAAATATGAAGAAGGAATAATATTCTGAATCTGCGGTGTACCAGGCATGGCAACCATCGCAAAGGAGAATATACCCATCCACAGAGCTGCCGGCAGCAGCCGCTTAGGAATATCAGCCTTCTTGAATACGACCGCACCGAAAGGATACATAACAAAAGCAACAACGAACACACTGAGCCCGCCATAGGTCAAGGCACCGCAGCCCAGCAGCACAGCCAGTACAGCACGCTTTTCACCTAAAATATCAATAATCTTGCCTGCAACAGAAGCAGCCATACCACCCTTTTCCATCAGACGGGCAAAAACTGCACCAAAAAGGAAAATCGGATAATAGTTTTTCAAATACTCAGCAGCCTTGGTCATATAAAGCTCACTGAAAATCGGTAATGAAGCATGCTCACTGCCCAACGCGGCAACTACGGCAAAAACCGGCGCAATCAGAATGATGGAGGCTCCGCGATAAGCCATGACCATCAGACCAATCAATGCAACAAAAATTATTGCTGTGTCCATTAAATTTTACTCCCCCTATAATCTAACATCGTAAATCTATGAGTCAATCACCAATCCCAAGAGCAATTGACTACTATATTAATATCAGCCTGCTGCACAATTGTCAAGTCACTAATTTACAGTTGTCAGTAATAATACTAAATGATACATTTTATTATCACTGAGATATAACTATAACCAAATCGCATGACATTGTTAGCTATTTATTATGATATAAAAATCATTTATCATTGCAAAAAAGAAGAAGGCCTTGAAAACTTGCTTCAAGGCCCCTGTACCCAGTGCAATTCACTGCACCGGCTACTATGAATGAAATGTATGAGCAATGCAAAAAAATCCTGACCTTAAGTAGGTCAGGATTTTTTAACCAAAATTAAATAATTAAGCAAATTACACATCTGCATAACTAACAATACTGAAAATCCCCATCCCCATCACTCGCAGGTCTAACGGTGATTGCTGAACAGGCAGTTCTCCTGACTCCAGATCATCGCTCTGCCATGCCTTCCCAGATTTCTCCAGTGACATAAATATGGCATTGCTCCCTGTTACAGTGGCGGGACCGCGCTGGCTTCTAACCAGCTTCTCTTGTTAGGCCTATGCGAATGCATATAGGCACCTGTTCCAATCGTATTAAGTTGGCAGCTCTTGACTGCTCTTTTATACTAGCACCTTATTTGCAGGCTGTCAACCTCAGAGCTGAAAATTTCAGTCCGCCATTTGCTGTATACGCAGCGAATCGAGCAATATTTACGGAAATAATTCAGATTTGTCTGCTATAATACCCCAAAAGCGTTATTGCGCATCAACAGCTGCCGAATGCCCTGAGGCAAATAACGCTGCTATTCCGAAGGGAGCAGATATCGTGTCAAAGACAAAAATATCCAAACCATCAAAAAAATATGCTGCCGTCAGCACAGAACGCTGTGCTGCCTGTGGCGCCTGTGCTGCGCTTTGTCCAAGGGGAGCCATTGCTGTCTGGCATGGCTGCTATGCTGACATCAGCCAGGAGCTCTGCATCGGCTGCGGCCGGTGTGCACGGGAATGTCCTGCCGGCAGCATCGAAATCAGGGAGCGTGGTGTATGATGAAAAGCAAGCATTGGTATGATTATCTGTGGCTGTGGCCTATCCTCTATTTCACCCTGGGATTTTTCAATATCCTCTTTGCCTGGCTGGGCATGATTGACTTCATGGTGCCTCTGCTGATTGCCCTCATCAGGGGAGACAAGATCTTCTGCAACCGCTACTGCGGCCGGGGGCAGCTGCTGGGAAAAATCGGCGGGGAGCTGCAATGCTCCCGTTACGCAGCCAGCCCCCGCTGGCTTTCTGCCAAATGGTTCCGCCGCAGCTTCCTTGCTTTTTTCCTGCTGATGTTTGGCAGCATCATTTTCCAGACATATTCAGTCGCTGCAGGAGCAAAAAATCTGCAGGAAACCGTCCAGCTCCTCTGGCTGTTCAATCTTCCCTGGGACTGGGCATATTCGGCCGGTACTGCCGCAGCCTGGTCTGCACAGTTCAGCTTCGGCTTTTACAGTCTGATGCTGAACTCCACGCTGCTGGGTCTGGCTGCCATGGCCCTTTACAAGCCGCGCAGCTGGTGCACCTTCTGTCCCATGGGCACCATGACGCAGGAAATCTGCCGCATGAAGGCTCCCACCCCCCCAAAATAGCCGCAGCAAAAAGATACACCCCTGATGCCGGAGAAACCTCCCGGCATCAGGGGTGTATCTTGTTTATATCCTGTCCAGCTTGACAACCGCCTCATAGAGATTCTGCTTTTCTCCGAGCCTCTTATTTATCCACAGCTCCAGCTCCTGCTCCTCCAGCGGAAAGCTATATGGTGCTTCCACATCAAAAAACAGCTTTTTCCCATGAAAAATATGCAGGTCATGCATACTGAGCTGTGGGTCGATATCGGCTAGAATCTGTATCAGTGTATGGGAAACAGCATCAAAATTTGCATCCCCCACCACCTTGGGGTCAACATGCACCGTTGCCTGCACCCGCAGCTTTGACTCAATCAGGCTCTCCAGATGATTGGCGATCCCATGCGCCTTGATAAGGCTCATGGTGGACGGCACCTCAATATGTACCGAAGCAAAAACATTGCCAGGTCCATAGCTGTGGGCTATGACATCATGGATGCCCAAAATCCTTTTGTCCTGCATGGCAAGTTCCGTAAGCTGCCGCATAAGCTCAGGGTCTGCCTGCTTGCCCAGCATTGGCTGCAGCGTTTCACTGGCTGCTGACCAACCGCTGTACATAATGAATAACCCTACCACGATTCCTGCCACCGCATCAAGATTCCAGCCTGTAAATTCATAAACCGCCAGGCACAGAACTACCACGCTGGTGGCAATGCAGTCGCTCATGCTGTCCTTTGCCACGGCGTTAAAGACCGGTGAATCTGTCTTTCTGCCCAGAGTTCTGTTAAATGCCCCCAGCCACAGCTTGAACAAAACAGAGGCCAGCATCACCAGCACAGCTGCCGGAGAGACCTCTATCGAGGCCGGTGCCATCAGCTTGCCCACTGATTGCAGAATCAGCTCAAAGCCTACCAGCAGGATAACCCCGGCAATGATCAGCGCCGCAATATATTCAATGCGTCCGTGCCCGTAGGGATGCTCCTCATCAGCCGGTTTGGCTGACAGCTTCAGCCCCAGCATGGTCACTACCGAGCTGCCTGCATCAGAGAGGTTGTTGATGCCGTCTCCAACAATACCTACCGACCCGCTGATAAAGCCTACAATCAGCTTCATGGTGCACAGCAGAAGGTTTATGCAGATTCCCACACCGCCGCTGAGCAGTCCATAAGACTTGCGCACCTGTGAGCTGTTGACATCCTGATAATTTTGTATAAACCGTCTGATTAACAATTCCGTCATTACAACCACTCTTTTAAATCTTTCATTTCAGCTGAAACCGGCAAAACCTGCAATACTTCCATCGGCTCTGCCGGTCAGTGAAATAGTCTTAAATCTCCTGTAAAAATGCCTTGTAGCCCTTATAGGTCTCGTACACATCCACCTTGCTGACCGCTTCCCAGGGAGCGTGCATGCTGAGCACGCCAACGCCGCTGTCAATGACATTCATGCCATAAAGGGACATGATATAGGCGATGGTGCCGCCGCCGCCCAAATCAACCTTGCCCAGCTCGGCCGTCTGGAACTTTACGCCGTGCTTGTCCAGCACGCCTCTGAGCCTGCCCAGGTATTCCGCGCTGGCATCATTGGAACCGGACTTTCCCCTTGCTCCTGTAAATTTCATCAGTACCATGCCTTTGCCCAAATAGGCGCAGTTCTTCTTGTCATAAGCACTGGCATACAAATTGTCAAAGGCAGAGCTTACATCAGAGGACAGCATAAAGGAATTTGCCAGGCAGCGCCTGCTGGACAGAGGGCTGTAGCCTCCCACCGCATGGAGCAGCTCTGCCACCATATTTTCAAAGAAACGGGACTGCATGCCGCTGGCACCTACGCTGCCAATTTCCTCTTTATCCACCAAAAGGCAGCAGGAGGTACGCTCTACCTGTCCCACCTCCAGCATCGCTGCCAGAGAGGTATAGGCACAAACACGGTCATCATGACCATAAGCCAGCACCATGCTGCGGTCCAAACCCAGATCTCTTGCCTTGCCCGCAGGCACCAGCGTCAGCTCTGCAGAGATGAAATCATCCTCCGCAATGCCATATTCCTTTGCCAGCAATTCAAGTATTGCAGCCTTGACCGCATCCTTTTCCTCGCCCTGCAGAGCATGGCTGCCGATGAGGACATCCAGATCCTCACCCTCCACCACAAGAGAAGCCTTCTTTTCCAGCTGCTTCTGTGACAGGTGGATCAGAAGATCCGTCACACAGAATACAGGGTCATCCTCCCG
>JAQUZO010000027.1:11244-17564 GCA_028691285.1 Anaerovibrio sp.
GGCAGCACTGCTCCCGTCCGCAGATATTCTGTCAGCTGACGGAATATCCAGGGATTGCCCTGAGCCGCTCTGCCCACCATCACTGCTTCACAGCCTGTTGCCTGCCTGATTCTGTCCAGGTCCTGCACTGTCCTGACATCCCCATTGGCAATGACAGGGATATGCAGCTTTTCTCTGACCTGACCGATAATCTGCCAGTCAGCCTGATCCCGATAAAACTGTTCTCTTGTCCTGCCGTGAATGGCAATCGCCTGTACCCCCGCTTCCTGTGCCAGCTGAGCCATTTCCAGGATATTGATGCTCTGGCTGTCCCAGCCCAGACGCATTTTTACCGTCACCGGCATAGCCACGGCTCCCACCAGGGCCTTCAATACCCTATAGGCATTTTCCGGATTTTTCAGCATGGCAGAGCCCTCGTGGTTCTTGACTACCTTGGGAGCAGGACAGCCCATATTGAAATCAAGTATATCCGCACAGCCGAGGCTCGCCACATATTCTGCCGCCCTGGCTACACTGTCCGCCTCCGCCCCAAAGAGCTGCATGGCCATCGGCCGCTCCTCCGGCTCCGTTTTCAGCATGTTCAGAGTTTGCTCATTGCGATAGTTGATGCCCTTATCGCTGACCATTTCAGAATATACCAGCGGACAGCCCATCTCCCGTGCCAAAATACGATAGGGCGTATCCGTCACTCCTGCCATGGGAGCCAAAAATACGGGATAATCAAATGTAAAACGCCCTATTTTCATTGCTGATTCCTCTCATAAAGAGCTCTCAGCCCTGTCAGGGTCAAAAAATAATCAATTTTGTCAATCGTGGTCGATTCCTTGGCTATCATCTTGGCAAAGCCGCCGGTGGCAACCACCTTCATCTCCCTGCCGTACTCCTTCTTGATGCGGTGCACAATAGCATCGATATGCCCGGCAAAGCCGAAAATCAGCCCTGCCTGCATACCGTTGATGGTATTGCGGCAGATAATGTTTTTCGGCGTGACCAGCTCAATGCGGGGGAGCTTGGCTGCACGCTGGAACAAACCCTCAGCCGCAGTTCCCAGTCCCGGAGAAATCACACCGCCCAGGAAATCCCCGTTCACATCCACCACATCAAAGGTGGTAGCAGTTCCTATGTCAATGACAATCAGCGGCCCGCCGTACTGCTCATAGGCCCCCACGACATTGACAATGCGGTCTGCACCGATATCCCGCGGATTTTCATATTTCAGCTTGATGCCTGTCTTAATGCCAGGGCCTACAATCAACGGCTTCAAATGGAAATAGCGCTCGCACATTTTTTCCATAGGAATTACCAGCGGCGGCACTACCGAAGAAATGATCACCGCATCAATATCAGCCATCCCGAAGTTATGATGCCTGAATATGCTCTCCAAAAGCAGCCCATATTCATCACTGGTCTTTTGGCGGTCTGTAGAGATACGCCAATGGTGATGCAGCTTTTTGCCGACATAAGTACCCATAACAATATTGCTGTTGCCAATATCAATAACTAAGAGCATATAATCCCCCAAATCATCTTGCTTTCCTGTTTATCTGCTTTTTAACTGCGCGGCCTGATGGAAACATCGCCTGCCAGTACCCGCTTCATGCCGTCAGGCGTTTCCACCAGCAGCGCGCCGTCCGCATCGATATCCACGGCTTTGCCCGCAAAGCTCTCCTGTACCCCCAGCACATTGATATCCTGCCCAAGGGTAATGGAATGTCTGCGCCATTCATTGAGCATATTGGAGAAGCCATGCTGCAGAACATCGATATACAGCTCCTCCATATAGTGCAGAATACGCTGCAAAAAGGCAGCCCGGTCTATATTATGTCCCAGCATACCTGAAATGGAGCCTGCTTTATCCCTTATAGCGTCTGGAAAGGACTCCGGCGGGATATTTGCATTGACGCCTATGCCGATAATCAGATAATTGATTTTATCCATTTCGGCGCTCATTTCTGTCAAAATGCCCGTCAGCTTGCGTCCCCGGCAATAAATATCATTCGGCCATTTTATGCCGGCCTCCAGCCCCAGCTCCTGCATCGCTTCTGCAACAGCAACTGCTGCAAGCAGTGTGCACTTGGGCGCATCCTGAGGCAGGAACTGCGGTCTGAGCAGCACTGAAAACCACAGGCCGCCTCCAGGACAGAAAAAGCTCCTGTCCAGCCGCCCTTTGCCTGTACTCTGGCTTTCCGTAACGATGACTGTACCTTCATCTGCACCATCGGCAGCAGCTTTCTTTGCCTCATTGTTGGTGGATGGTATATCCTCAAAGCTGATGACTGACCTTCCCAGCAGCCTGGTAGTCAGACCGTGGGTAATCAGATCCGGCAGCAGCCTGTCAGGGCAGCCTTTGAGACAATAGCCGTTTCTTGCCCGGCTTTCAATCTGGTAGCCTGCCAGCTTCAGCTCCTTGATATGCTTCCATACAGCAGTGCGTGAAACCCCCAGCTGACTGGCAATTCCTTCACCTGATATGCAGCCGCCGGCATGGGAGCGTAAAATCTCCAGAATCTTGGAACGCATAAAACGCCTCCTATTGCTCCTTAAAGCATATACTCAATCGTACCGATAACATCACCGCGGTGATTCTTGAGCACCGGCGGATATTTTGCCGCCAGCTGCTCATATTCATCCCGGGTCAGGACATCCATATATTTCAGCACTGCCAGCACAGCAGGATTCACAGCTCCATAGCTGCCGTCCTCCACCTTGAAGGCAATGCCCATATCCTCATCCCGGACTGCCATGCAGTATACGGCATCTGCACCGATTTTGGCAATAATCCTGCCGCCGGTAATCTGAGAGACTGCTGTATCGATGCGTCCTGTACCGGCCAAAGCATCAGGATGAGCCGCCATGGCATCTCTGATGGTAAAGGCCGCCTGCTCATATTCGCCCCAATCGCCCTTGTCTGGGCTGCCCAAACGGGCGTAGGCACGGGCCATGTGATCCAGCGGCAGGTAAAATACTGGAACACCGCAGCCGTCTATGCCGATTTCCAGCTTGTCTTCCGGCATACAGGAGGCCATTGCCACATGCTGGAAAATCACTTTTTCTGCCGGATGGTCAGGCTTGATATAGCCCTCTACAGGCAATCCCATCATCTGGCAGAGGGCCAAAATCTGAGAATGCTTGCCGGAGCAGGCATTGTGCACAGCCTGAGGCCGTTCTCCCTTTTTTATCAGCTCGGCATTCGCCCTGCCGCTCATAGGACGGGCAGCGCCGCAGTTCAGCGCAGCCGTGCTCAGCCCCAGCTTGGCAAGGATCCCCTCCACCAGCTCCACATGGAACGGTTCCCCGCTGTGAGAGGATACCAGAAGTGCCAGCTCCCTGTCAGTCAGTCCATATTTCTCCAGGCCGCCATTTTTGACGAAGGCCAACGCCTGAAACGGCTTGGCAGCACTGCGCCAAAACATGGGCAGCCTGCCGTTGCCGAACTCCCTGAGCAGCTCGCCCCGGCAGTTGACGGCAACCACATCGCCGCGATGGATGTTTTCTACATGACCAGCTCTTGTGTACTGCAAAATAATCTCACTCATAAATAATATCCCCCTCACATTGTATATTGATTTTAATAGATAAGGCAGCAGGTTGAAAACACATAAAAAGGGGACTGCAAGCCACAGTCCCCCTAAAAGTCAATCCTTCATTGATGTATTCAAATTAGGCTCCGGGCTGGTTACACCGACAGGAACAGGCTCTTCCTTGGCAGCAGCACTCTCCTCAGCTCCTGCTGGCGCAGGCTCCTCCAACGGCATCAGCAGCGGAGTATGCGTATCATCCTCGTTGTTGTCCGATTCCTTCTCTGCAGTTTCCTGCTCCTTTTTCGTAACATTGCCAAAACCGACAATCTCCTTCAGCTCTTCCGCATCAAGAGTTTCCTTTTCAATCAGGGCAGCTGCAACCTCATGGAGCTTGTTGATATTATCAGAAAGAATAATGCGGCACTCCTCGTAGGCGGAGGTAATCAGCTTGTAAACCTCATGATCGATATCCGAAGCGACCTCCTCGGAATAATTCCGCTGGTTGTTCAAATCCCTGCCTAAAAATACCTGGTGTTCGCTGTTATTGCCAAAAGCAATCGGCCCCAGGTGCTTGCTCATGCCGTATTCCATAATCATGCTGCGGGCCATCTGAGTCGCACGCTGAATATCATTCTGCGCACCGGTGCTGATTTCCTTCAGCACAACCTCCTCAGCCACACGGCCTGCCAGCAGAGTCTTCAATTTGTCCAGAAGCTCACCGCGGGTGGCATAGGAACGATCCTCCTTCGGCAGCATCAGCGTATAGCCGCCGGCTCTGCCACGGGGAATAATCGTAACCTTGTGCACAGGATCCGCATTCGGCAGCAGCATCCCCACCAGGGTATGACCGCCCTCATGATAAGCTGTCAGGCGTTTTTCCTTGTCACTCATGACCTTGGACTTCCGTTCAGGGCCTGCCATGACACGCTCGATGGATTCCTCCAGCTCAGACATGAAAATGCTCTTTTTGTTGCGGCGGGCTGCCAAAAGAGCTGCCTCATTGACCAGATTGCTTAAATCTGCACCTGTAAAGCCAGGAGTACGGCGGGCCAGCACATCCAAATCCACATCCTTGGCGATAGGCTTGCCCTTGATATGTACCTGCAGAATAGCCAGACGCCCCTTGACATCAGGCTTGTCCACCACAATCTGGCGGTCAAAACGGCCCGGGCGCAGCAGCGCAGGATCCAGAATATCCGGACGGTTGGTCGCCGCAATAATGATGATGCCTTCGTTGGCAGCAAAGCCATCCATCTCAACCAGCATCTGGTTCAGAGTCTGCTCACGCTCATCATGACCGCCGCCCAGTCCCGCACCGCGCTGGCGTCCTACCGCATCAATCTCATCAATAAAAACAATGCACGGGGCATGCTTCTTTGCCTGATCGAACAAATCACGCACACGGGAAGCACCCACACCGACAAACATCTCCACAAAGTCAGAACCGCTGATAGAAAAGAACGGTACCCCTGCCTCACCGGCTACAGCCTTGGCCAGCAGGGTCTTACCTGTACCCGGAGGGCCAAAAAGCAGTACGCCCTTCGGAATCTTTGCTCCCAGCTCATTGAACTTCTTCGGCTGTTTGAGGAATTCCACGATTTCCTCAAGCTCCTGCTTCGCCTCGTCAGCACCTGCAACATCAGCAAAATGCACCTTGACCTTGTCGCCGCCGCTCATCTTGGCGCGGCTTCTGCCAAAAGACATGACCTTGCCGCCGCCCCCCTGGGTCTGGTTCATAAAGAAGAACCAGAGTGCTGCCAAAAGCAGAATAGGCAGCAGGGAAGAAAACAGGCTGGACCACCACGGCGGTTCCGGCGGGTTCTCTGCCTTCACGACAACATTCTTTGCCTGCAGCTTATCCACCAGATTGTCCTCCTGATAAGGAAAGCCCGGCATGACCGCCTTGAATTCAGTGCCGTCAGAAAGTGTGCCGTTGATGACATTCTCCACCAGCACAACCTTGGCCACATCACCGTTATTGACCTGCACCATAAAATCGCTGTAGGTCATTTCCTGGGCCTTTGGCTGCTGCTGTGAAAAATAGTCTATCGCTGTTATTGCTACAAAAATGATCAACAAATAAAATATGACATTTTTTACAAATCTATTCAATCCTGAACCTCCTCCTGCAAAGGTTTTCAGTAAACCTTCACGGATATTAATTATAGCATTAAATTTCTCTTTCTACAATTAGGAATAAATTTCTCTTTTCAGAACGCCTATCACAGGCAGATTGCGGTAGTTTTCCGCATAATCCAGCCCATAGCCCACCAGGAATTCATCCGGCACCTCAAAGCCACAGTAATCAATATTGACCTCTATCCTGCGCCTGGACGGCTTGGACAGAAGCGCACACAGCCTGATGCTGGCAGGCTCACGCTTCATCAGCTCTGCCATCAGCTGGCTCATGGTAACACCGGAGTCGATAATATCCTCTACCAAAAGGATATGGCGTCCCTTGATGTCCACGCTCAAATCTTTTTTTATCAATACTTTGCCGCTGGTTTCCGTCCCGCTGCCATAGCTGGAGGCCGCCATAAAATCAATATTCAAAGGCATGTTAATGCTGCGTACCAAATCAGAAAAGAACATGAAGGAGCCCTTCAGGATGCCCACCACCAGCAAATCCTTGCCGGCATAGTCCTCCGTCAGCTGCCTGCCCAGCTCCTGGCATTTAGCTGCCAGTACCTTTTCATCAAACATTACACTTGCCAAATCCTGTAACATATTATATTCTCCTTTAACCCTCATTTTATGTATAGTATAAGATAAAAAATCTTTTTGTATGCTCATCTGCCA
>JAQUZO010000123.1 GCA_028691285.1 Anaerovibrio sp.
CCGGGCAAGATGCTATAATATAAAGATGCCGGAGCATTTTTTTGGCATGCTGGCAGGCGGACAGATGAAGACGGAATATTTTATGAATATTCTGCAGGCTCTGCCGGAGGGTGTTTCAGAGATTATGGTGCACCCGGGAGCAGATTCGGCTGCCTTGGGCAAGGCTTATGACTGGCAGTATCACTGGGAGGAGGAGCTGGCCTCCGTCACCTCAGCTGAGGCAGTGAAGTATCTTGGCGAGCACAAGATAAGACTTATATCCTTTAAGGAGTTAACTGATGAATAAAGTCTGTGTACGACTTTTTAGCTTAACATTGTTTGTGCTGCTTATTTCCGGAGCAGTCATTTATTTTACCGTAGATATCAACACACTGGCCAATTTATATGTTTTCAAGCCATGGTCTGTAGGACTGGCTGTTTTGGCAATTTCTGTCGGGCTGATACTTGACGGCACAAGGCTGATGCATATGGTCAAGATTTCAGGAGAGCACATTACCCTGAAGCAGTCGGTGCAGGTGGTATTTGGAAATTATTTTCTGGCAATGCTGGGACCGGGGGCAGCGGCTGGTGCCATAGCTCAGGTGATGTTCCTGAAGAAGGCGGGCATCCCTTCCGGCAAGGCGGCGGTGCTGGCTGTTGTCAGGACAATCGTGTCCATCCTTTTTCTGGCCTGCTGCCTGCCCTTTATCTTTTTGCATGATGAAGGGGTTTTGCCTGGTGTTTCCAATGATCTGATGGTGGTGGTAGGGACGCTGGTGCTGCTGGTGATGGCAGCGCTGGTATATGGCATCCGCTATAATGCGGCGGATTATGCAGCCGTGCGCATTTCCCGGCGCATTGCCTCCCATAGGATGCGGAAGAATTTTCTAACGATATACAGTGACAGCAAGGCCGGTATTCAGATGCTGGCACAGTCGCCGGCTTCTATGCTGCGGGTGTTTTTTGAATCAGGGCTGAGCCTGATTTTCATTTATATGGTTGTCCCATGCCTGATGCTGGGCTTGGGTGCTGATGTGGATTGGCTTACTGTGATGGGTCGCATGGTATTTTTGAATATCCTGCTGTATTTTTCTCCGACACCGGGAGGCTCCGGTATTGCAGAGGGGGGCTTTGTGCTTCTGTTCAGCGATAGCGTGCCTGCCGGTACAGTGGGAGTTTTGGCGGTGGCGTGGCGTTTCATTGCGGAATATCTGCCGTTTTTTGTAGGATTGTATTATTCTGTCACCGTGCTGGGAAAAGATATCCTGAACAAGCCGATTACCCAGGACAGCCCGCAATAGCCGGCAGGTATGCATCTTGCGGTCAGGGGTATTTTCATGGTATGATATATTGCATTGTTTTATGTGCCATTTTGTTATGGGGGGCAGTTATATTGAAAAGGAAAAAAGTATTATCAGCTGCAGCCTGTGCGTTAAGCATTTTACTGCTTTCGGGTACTGCAGCTGCAGAGGCATCTGCAGCTGTCAGGGACAGCAAAAGCAGTACCATTGTTAATTTGGACAGGCAGCACAGCAGAACAGCTCAAAATAATACTCTTGACAAATCAGCTGCAGGAGATATTGAAGCAAAGGCTGAGCAGGAGCTTGGCATCAAGGAGCGCATTTATCGAATTTTGCATCCGGAGGGAGCTGCAGAGACGAAAAAGCCTGTCGTTCGTTCTGATGACAATATGATTATGGGCGGGCCGGTGGCTACCCAGGAGCAGTGTGTGCGTTATCTGCTGAGAAACAACCCCGTGCCCAAGCTGAATGTATCGCCTGAGGAGCTTGTAGCCTATTATTATGAGGAGGGTACCCGTACGGGCATCCGTCCTGATATTGCGTTTGCCCAGGCTTTGAAGGAAACAGGATATTTCAGATATGGCGGTACAGTGGTGCCGGCTCAGAACAATTATTGCGGGCTGGGGACGACCAGCGCTACTGTCCAGGGGGCGTATTTTGCTACGCCGAGACTGGGGGTCAAGGCGCATATACAGCATTTGCTGGCCTATGTATCCCTGGAAAAGCCGAAGGATAATATTGTTGATCCCCGTTATGACCTGGTGCGCAAATCCTATGGCTCAAGGACTTTGGCTGAATGGAAGGATTTGAACGGCCGCTGGGCAGTGCCGGGGGTAGGCTACGGCCAGAGTATCCTGGAGGATTATTATAAGGGGATTTTGGGCTCTTAATCAATACAGATATGTGAGGTATAAAATAAAATGATTTCAACTAGCGGTGTTACACTGCAATTTGGCAAGCGTGTCCTTTTCAAGGATGTATCAATCAAGTTCACTCAGGGAAACTGTTATGGTGTCATCGGTGCCAACGGTGCCGGTAAATCTACCTTCCTGAAGCTGCTGAGCGGCGATATAGAGCCTACCAATGGTTCTATCGACATCACGCCGGGTGAGCGTATGTCCGTCCTGAAGCAGGATCATTTTGCCTATGATGAATATGAGGTGCTTCGGGCTGTTGTGATGGGCAATCAGCATCTGGTTGACATTATGGATGAAAAGGATGCTATCTATGCCAAGCCGGATTTCAGCGACGAGGACGGTATTCGTGCCGGTGAGCTGGAGGCGGAATTTGCAGAGCTGAACGGCTGGGATGCGGAGTCTGATGCCGCGAAGCTGTTGAATGGCCTGGGCATCGGTGAGGAATATCATTATCAGAAGATGGCAGAGCTTGACCCTGCCCTGAAGGTGCGTGTGCTGCTGGCACAGGCCCTGTTCGGCAATCCGGATATTCTGCTGCTGGATGAGCCTACAAACCATCTGGATTTGGCATCCATCAAGTGGCTGGAGGATTTCCTGGCTGGCTTTGAGAATACGGTTATTGTTGTTTCCCATGACCGCCATTTCCTGAATCAGGTATGTACTCATATTGCTGATGTGGATTTTGGCAAGATACAGCTTTATGTGGGCAACTATGATTTCTGGTATCATTCCAGCCAACTGGCATTGCAGCTGGCTAGAGATGCCAACAAGAAAAAGGAAGAAAAAATCAAGGAGCTGCAGACCTTTATTGCCCGCTTTGCGGCAAATGCCTCCAAGTCAAAGCAGGCTACCTCACGCAAAAAGCTGCTGGACAAGATTACGCTGGACGATATCAGGCCATCTTCCCGCCGTTACCCGTATATCGCTTTTACGCCGGACCGTGAGGCAGGGGACCAGCTGCTGCTGGTGGAAGGAATATCCAAGACTATCGACGGAGAAAAGGTGCTGAACAATGTTTCCTTTACTGTAAGGAAGGGAGATAAGATTGCTTTTACCGGGCCGAACAGCGCTGGCAAGACAGCATTGTTCCAAATCCTTATGGGGGAGATGGAGCCGGATGAGGGTACCTTTAAATGGGGCGTGACGACTACCCAGGCATATCTTCCGAATGATAATACCAAATATTTTGAGGACTGCGAGCTGAGCCTGACGGATTGGCTGCGTCAGTATTCCAAGGATCCGGATGAATCCTTTGTACGCGGATTTTTGGGGCGTATGCTATTCAGCGGCGAAGAAAGCCTGAAGAAGGCATCGGTGATTTCCGGCGGCGAGAAGGTTCGCTGTATGCTGTCCAAGATGATGCTCAGCGGTGCCAATGTGCTGCTGATGGATGAACCGACCAACCATTTGGATTTGGAGTCCATCACTGCGCTGAATGACGGCCTGATCAACTTTAAGGGTACGCTGCTGT
>JAQUZO010000124.1 GCA_028691285.1 Anaerovibrio sp.
TTCGCACAAATCTTATTTAAATTTTAGCAACATTCTAAATGTTGCTCCAACATCTGGCTTGAAATCATGTGTGCATGATTTCCTTATTGCATTGTTTAGTTTTCAAGGAACACTGCCTTCCCATCAGAACTTTTTAAGCTATCTGCGTGAGTCAGCTTTTATATAATACTTCAAGTATGTCTTTTTGTCAAGGACTTTTTTGAAATATTTTTTTCTTTGTTAGTTTCTGCTGCCGAGCTGGCTGACTGTTTTCACACCCAGCGTATCTCAGCGACAACGATGTTTATATTACTACAAACAAAAAATCCTGTCAACACTTTTTATGCTGACAGGATTTTTTCAGAGTCTGATAATAACAAAAACCAAACCGCACATCATCCACAGAAGCATGGATGATGGCATATTGAACAGTACATCATCTGTCATTCCGTTCAGGGCTACAGACAGCAGCGCCAGACCAAGACCCAGCAGCAGACCCTCCAGGAACCTGTTGGGCAGGACACGCTGATTGAAAAGAGCCGTGCCCATGGAACGAAAGAAATATATAAAAAATGCCGTGCCGCCAATCAGTCCTGTCTCTGCCCAATAATTCAGATAGATATTATGGGCATGAACCAAAGTGACGCTGCCATCTACAATATATGTATCATACAGGGGATAAACCATCCAGTAGGCTCCCCAGCCAATACCCAAAAGCGGGTGGTCCATAATCATCTGCAAAGTGCTCTCCCACATGGCAATACGCATTTCAGAGGATGTATCCATCACCGAAAAGGCTGTTTTCATGCGCTCCAGGAGCACAGGGTCCAGAAAAAGTATACCGCCAATCACCACAAGCAGCATCAACAGGATACGCTTGTCCTTTAAAACGCCGTAGCCGCCCAAAATCAGCACCACTGTCAAAAAAGCTCCTCTGGCGTAAGTCATGGCAAGGCACACCAGACACGCCAGCATAGCCGCGCCCAAGGCAAGCCGCACCCTGCGTTCCTCCAGCCTGACAAAAAACCCCAGCAGCACGCAGATAACAGCATCCAGATAGGCCGCCAGAATATTGGGATTTTCCCAGGTGGAAAACACCCTGTTTCTCAGCTCCGGAAAGGCTTCTCCATCCACCCATTTCATTTCGCTGGTGTCTATGCCAAAAATAAGCTGGAAAAAGCCGTATGCTACAACCAGCAGAGCCGACAAGCCCAGGGCATAGGCAATATATTTCACCTCTCCCTTGGTTGTCACATTCTGCACTACCAATATAAAGGTCATGCAGTATACCAAAGCCAGATTATACCAGTTATAAAAGCTGAATCCCCTGTCCGGCGAAGCATATATGGAAGCAGCTCCGCACAGCATGAACGCCAGGACAGCACCAAAGACAGGAGTCTTTCGATAATGAAAATTTTTATCCAGCTTCCATCTGAACAGAAAAACAGCAAAGCCAAACAACAGAGCTATTTCAGCAGCTATCGGGCACAGAGCCAGAAAAAAGGCCTCTGCCGCAATAGACATCACAATCAAATCCTTGCAGCCCCTTGAGGAAGCAAATCTCCTTAAAGCAGTCAACACCTGCACCTCCAAAATCAGATTATTTCCCGCTTATCATACCATAAAAAACGCAATCCTGCTATTTATTGACCATTAATTATGTTAATGTTATGCTATTAACTATGAAATATTAGGAGGAATCAACATGAGTTTAGACGGCATTTCCATACATCCGCTTTCCATTGAGCTGAATCGTGCCATTGCAGGCGGACGCATTGATAAAATAAACCAGCCCAACAAACAATCTATAGTCATGGCACTCAGACTGCCCGGACGGAATTTTTTGCTGCACATCAGCATCAACCCTCAAAATCCTGCCATGCACCTGATTGACAGGGCTCCGGAAAACCCTCCTGAGCCTCCCATGTTCTGCATGGTGCTGAGAAAGCATCTGGAAACGGGCCGCATTGCCAGCATCAGGCAGTATGGACTGGACAGACTGCTGATCATGGATGTGGATTTTTTGGGCGGCGACGGTAAAATCACGACCAAATCCCTGATTGTCGAGCTGATGGGCAAATACAGCAACATCATTCTCGTTCAGGACGGCACAATCATTGATGCCCTGCGCAAGGTAGGTACCAATTCCAGCCGTATCCGCACGGTTCTGCCGGGAGATGCCTATGTGCTGCCTCCTCAGCAGGAAAAGCTGAACCTTTTGGAAACGCCAGCAGAAGCTGTTATCTCCGCCATCAAAGCCAAGAGCGAATTGAAGCTCAGCAAGGCCCTGCTGGATACCTGTCTGGGCTTTGGCCCTGTTACAGCCAAGGAAGCCGCCTTCGGAGCAGGGCTGCCCAACAATCTTCCCGTACAGGATTTGAATGGCGCTGACTGGACCTCCCTGAAAAATTCCCTGCTGGAAATCAGAGAAGCCTTCAGGGAGCCATGCGGTACAGCCACTATCGTGGTTGATGAACATAACAAGCCGCTTGCCGCCGCGTCCTTCCCGCTGCATTATCTCACAGATGCCAGGGTGCTGACCTTTGCTTCCATCAGCGAAATGCTCAGCAAGGCCTCCAGTCTGGCCGGCAGCTATCAGATACCTGATAAGGACCGTTTCAAAAAGCTGCTGAAAACCGAGCTGAACCGTGCCGAAAACAAGGCACAGAAGCTGCGCGCGGACATCGAAGCGGCGGACAATGCCGAGGAGTACCGCATCAAAGCGGACAACCTCATGACCTATCAGTATCAATTCCATGACCGCGAAAATCCTGAGATCACTGTGAGCAACATCTATGATGAGGCAGGCGGCACCATCACGATAAAAATGGATCAGCGGCTCTCTGTCGTAGACAATATCCAGGCGTATTACAAAAAATATGACAAGCTGAAACGGGGAAAAAAGCTCCTTGAGGAGCAGCTCCGGCACTGCCTGGAGGATATACGCTATCTGTCTACCATCGAAACATCTTTAGCGGCCTCCTCCCGTCTGGCAGAAATCAATGACATCAAGGCAGAGCTGATTGCCGGAGGGATACTGCGGGAGAAACCCAAAAAGCACGCCGCCGAAAAGCCATCACAGCCCTTCAAATTCACCGCCCCTGACGGCACACAAATTCTTGTAGGCAAAAACAACTATCAGAATGATCGTCTGACCTTCAAAATTGCTGCTCCTGGAGATATCTGGCTCCACACCAGTGAGATTCCGGGCTCCCATGTCATACTGCGCTGTGACGGAGCAGAGCCTCAGGAGGATACACTGCTTCTGGCAAGCTATCTTGCCGTTCATTTTTCCAGGGCACAGGGCTCCTCAAAAGTACCGGTGGATTATACCCGCGTAAAATTCGTCAAAAAGCCATCCGGCTCCAAGCCCGGCTTCGTCATATTCACCAATCAGTCCACCCTGTATGTAACACCTGAACCAGAAATTATCCAGCCTGTTTTGCTCCAGCAGATATAAAAAAAGAGCTGTCAGCCAAAATACCAGTCTAAGCAGCGGATTCTCTCCCTGCCTGGCTGGTATTTTTTTGCCAACAGCCAGATTTTCCCTATATCAGCTCATACATATCCTTGGTCTGCTCCAGGATACTGTCTCTGCGTTTCTTTGACTCGGCAAAATAATCATACAGTGCCTGCCTGTCCCCGCCCTCAATCGCCTGGGCCACCTCACTCAAAA
>JAQUZO010000125.1 GCA_028691285.1 Anaerovibrio sp.
TCTCTGGAGAGTGCCTATGATCAGCCTTCGGAGCCTCAGGGGGATGTGATTGTCATGCTGGGGGGAGGCGCTACGGCGGATACGCCGAATCAGGGGGAATGGGGCAATTTGTGCTCCAGTCCTGCCAGCCGCCTGCTGGCTGCGGCAGAGCTCTACAACAGGCTGCAGGTGCCTGTGCTGGTATCCGGCGGCCAGGTCTATGAGGACAGCGGTCCGGAGGCTGTGATTGCCAGGCGTGAGCTGATGCGTCTGGGGGTACCGGAGCAGCAGATCATCACGGAGACCAGAAGCCTAAATACCAGACAGAATGCGGTGTACAGCGGAGAGCTGCTGCGGGAACGGAACCTGGTGCGGCCCGTTTTGGTTACCTCAGCCTTTCACATGGAGCGGGCGGTTTTGAATTTTGCGAAGGAGGGCTTTGAGACAGTGCCCTTTCCCACGGACTTTCAGGTCAACCGGCGGCAGATATTCCATTACAATAAGCTGATGCCATCGGCGGGGGCTTTGAATGGCAGCGTGACCTTTATTATGGAGAAGCTGCGCACGAATGTTACCAGATATTTGGAATGACATTGGCGGGCAGTGTGTTTTTGCAGGCCTCTGTATCTGCCGTCTGACTGGGCGGCAGAGTACGGGGCAGGATTTTAGCAGGTGATTGTATGGCAAATAATATGAAGGATATGACAGAGGGAAGCCCTGCCAGGCTGATATTGTTCTTTACCCTGCCTTTGATTGCGGGGAATATTTTTCAGCAGCTCTATGGCTTTGTGGATACGCTGCTGGTAGGACGCTTTTTGGGTGTAACGGCACTGGCGGCGGTAGGCTGTACTACCTGCCTGATGTTTTTGCTGGTCGGGTGCATCATTGGCCTGACTGCTGGCCTGACCATTATTACCGGGCAGCGATTCGGAGCCAGGGATTATGAAGGCGTGCGCCGCAGTGCGGCGGCATGCGTTGTGGTGACCATGGCAATCAGCCTGCTGACAGCTTTTATCGGAGCATTCTTTGCCAGGGAAATTCTGGTTCTGATGGATACGCCGGCGGAGATACTGGAGGGGGCAGTTGCCTTTATCAGCGTGGTAGTGGGTGCTTCACCGGTGTTCAGCCTGTTTATCGTGGGAACCAATCTTTTGCGTGCATTGGGGGACAGCCGCCATCCCACTATTTTTCTGGCAGCCTCTCTGTGCACCAACATCGTGCTGGAAACGCTTTTTCTGCTGGTCTTTCAGTGGGGGATTCCCGGTGCGGCCTGGGCGATGATTGTCTCTCAGGGGCTGGGGGCGGCAGTCGTGTGGTGCTATATCTGGCGCAGTGTACCGGTGCTCAAGATTCAGGCCGGGGACTGGAAAATGAACCGGGAGTTTTTGTGGCAGCATATCCGGCTGGGGCTGCCTATGGCCTTTCAGACCTCGATTATTGCTATCGGTGCAGTGATTCTGCAGATTGCTCTGAACGGCCTGGGGCCGGTGGCTGTGGCATCGTACTCAGCTGCACAGAAGGTGGAGACCATAGCTCTGATGCCTATGATGTCCTTTGGTATTGCCATGGCGGCCTATACCGCTCAGAATTATGGCGCCAAAAAGTTCAGCCGCATCAGGCAGGGGGTAAATCAGTGCATCATGATGTCAGTTGCCTTCAGCATACTGATTGGCCTTTTCAATGTGGTGTTCGGGTCTCAGCTGATGGCTCTTTTTGTAGGAGATGCAGAGCCGCAGGTTATTGAGTATGGGCAGGTTTATCTTACTGCCACCGGCTGCAGCTATTGGGTACTGGCACTTTTGTTTATTTACCGCAATACCCTGCAGGGACTGGGGCAGAGCGTGGTGCCGACCGTGGCGGGAGTCATGGAGCTGGTGATGCGGGCAGGCGTGGCACTGTGCCTGGTTGGCTCATGGGGCTTTTGGGGGGCTACCCTTGCCAGCCCGGCTGCCTGGGTTGGTGCATGCGTTCCTCTGACCGCTGCTTTTTATTACACGATGCACAGGATGAAGCGCAGAAGAATATAGCTGCTGCGGCAAAAACCGGCAAAATAGTACAAAAAAAGAAAAATGGTGCAGGCAGGAAGTGCGGCTACCCATGTCGAATGTAAACGAGTATAATAGCATATATGATTTTAATTTATATGGGGAGGTCGTATTCATGAGCTTAACTTTACAATCTGGTTTTTCCTTCGACTATGATAATCTGGTGGGAGAAGGAAAGGTAACCCGCTCTGATGTAGATGCATTATCTGATAAAATCAAGGCTGCTGCAGCAGCAATCACTGCAATGAGGAAGGACGGCATTATCCGCGGCCATCTTTCCAAGGACGGCAACCCGGAGAAGGTTTATTTCTCCCAGCTGCCTTATGTCGAGGAAGGCCATTTGAATAATCCAGCTTCCATGGCACATCTGCAGGAGCTGACCGATTCTGTCAGGAACCGTGTGGATGCAGTGGTATCTCTGGGTATCGGCGGTTCCTATCTCGGCAACAAGGTTATCTTCGATGTGCAGTGCGGTGAGTTCTGGAACGCCATGACTGCCGAGGAGCGTGACGGCCTGCCGCAGATTTATTTCAGCGGACAGAATATCGACCCGCGCAGAACAGGGGACATCATCCGTCAGCTTGGCCGCAGCGCCAAGGTTTGCCTCAGCCACAAGAAACGCAGATTTGTGGTGAGCCTGATGGTTATTTCCAAATCCGGCGGCACACTGGATACCATGTCCAACTTTATGGTCATTTATGATGCTTTAAAGCAGAATCCTGATATTGAGGTAGAGGTGGTAGCTGTTACCGATCCGAATGAGGCCAAGCCGACCCTGTTGAAAAAGCTGGCTATGGAAAATAACTGGCCGCAGTACAGCGTACCGGACGGCGTGGGCGGACGCTTCTCTATTTTCTGTGATGTGGGATTGGTCATGGCTGCTGTGTGCGGTTTTGATATCCAGGCATTCTTGGATGGTGCCAAGGCTATGGACCAGGCGTGCCAGGGGGACGATGTATGGAAAAATCCTGCCCTCCTGAATGCTGTGCTGAAGTATATTGCAGCGGAGAAATATGGCCGCGACCTGGAGGTCATGATGCCTTACGGTGATTACCTCAAATCCGTGTCTGAATGGTATATCCAGCTTTTGGCAGAGTCCCTGGGCAAGGATGTTGACCGTGAGGGCAGACAGGTATTCTATGGCAGGACACCGATTGTTGCCGTGGGGACTACGGATATGCACGCCCAGACTCAGCAGCATCAGGAAGGCAAGCTGAACAAGGTAGTGCAGTTTGTGCGTGTCGAGAACTGGGATGAGGATTATGTCATTCCGAATGTTTTCCCTGAGGCACAGAAGCTGGCAGACATTTCCGGCGTGAAGATGAGCCAGGCTTTGGAGGTTGCACGCAAGTCCAATGCCCAGGCATTGGCTTCCAACAACCGCTTCAATGCGCTGTTTTCTCTGCCGCGTTTGGATGCCTATAACCTGGGTCAGCTTTTGTATATGCTGGCACTGTCTGTTGCTTATGAGGGTGAGCTGGCTGATGTGGATGCCTTCAATCAGCCGGGTGTAGAGGCTTACAAGCGCATCATGGGGCCAAGCCTGCAGGAAGTCAAGGCACAGGGCTGAGGACGGTCTGTCCTTATGCCATAATCGTTGGTGAAAATCAAAATATTGAGGC
>JAQUZO010000126.1 GCA_028691285.1 Anaerovibrio sp.
CTATGGCCCGTTAAAGCCGCAGGCATAGGGAAGATGGATATGTTTGAAAATAGATTTGCAGCCTGAGAGCAGCTGCAGATACAATATAATAGGGAAGAAGGCAAAAAACATGAAAAAATATCTCTCATTGCTGTTCTGTCTGTGTATGATTTTTCCTTTGGCAGCCTGCGGAAATTCATCTGCCGGCACAGATTCAAAAGCAGGCAATGTAAAGAAATCGAGCGGTACCTCAGAGCAATCGTCAGGAGTCGAAGCTTCTGACGATACAAAGATTTTGATAGCGGTTTTTTCCCGTGCTGATGAAAACTACAGTGTCGGCACTGTGGAAAAGGGCAGTACCAGAATCCTTGCTGAGATGATTGCTGAAGAAACGGGCGGCAGGCTGTTCAATATTGAGCGTGCTGTACCGTATCCTGCAGCTTATGACGCGTGTACTGAGGAAGCAAAAAAAGAACAGGATGAAAATGCCCGTCCAGCCCTCAGGGAGGATATAGACATCAGCAATTATGATGTGATTTTTCTCGGCTATCCTAACTGGTGGGGAGATATGCCGATGCCGGTATACACATTCCTTGAAGCCCATGATTTTGCCGGCAAGATAGTAGTGCCCTTCTGTACCCACGCCGGGAGCGGACTTTCAGGAACGGAAACCAGCATTGCCGGGATAACAGGCGCAGCTGTGCGTAAGGGACTTGCTGTGCCTGGAACGACAGCACATAATTCACAGGCGGAGGCAGGGAAAAGAGTGCGGGAGTGGCTCAGCGGGCTCAATCTGCCAAAATGAGCAGAAAATGGCAGCCGGTTCGGCTTTGATATTGCAGGAAATTAAAAAACCAGCTCTGCGAGCTCTTGTCCGCGGAGCTGGTTTTTCTGGTTTTATTCGAAATTAGGGTCGTCCTTGAGAATGTGCAGGTTGTCTATATAGCTGCTTTGCTCAGGGTCCTTGAAGGGAGCCTCCGCAACATACTTGCTGAGCTGTACAGCCGTCTTTTTCGGGTCGGCAATCGTTCCGGCACCGCCGATGCAGCCGCCGGGACAGCCCATGCCCTCCAGCAGATAGCCTTTGTATTTGCCTGCCTTGGCCAGCATCAGCATTTTCTTGCAGTCAGGCAGGGTCTGGGCAGAGGCGATTTTTACCTCCTTATCAGGATACCAGTCATGGATCTTGTTGGCTACCGCCTGGGCTACGCCGCCGGTCTGGGCGTAATTGCGCCCTGCTCCGGAGGCTTCGTTCATGGCAGCTTCGGCTTCGTCCGCTTCAAGCATCTCAACCTCGATGCCCTTTGCCTCGATAATGCCGGACAGCTCCTCAAAGGTCAGGACAAAGTCCACATGGCTTCGCACATGGCGGCGTGAGGCTTCCAGCTTTTTGGCGGCGCATGGCCCGACAAAGCAGATGCGGGCATCTGGGTGAGCTTTCTTTATCATTCTGGCAGTAAACACCATTGGCGTCATGGTCATGGAAATATTTTTTGCCACATCAGGGAAAGCGGTTTTTGCCATCATGCTCCAGGCAGGACAGCAGGAAGTAGCCATAAAATCAAGCTCCTTCGGCACCTTTTCCAGAAAGTCCTTCGCTTCATCCACTGTGCACAAATCTGCACCAATGGCGACTTCTACCACATCGGCAAAGCCTACGGCCTTCAGTGCCGCCTTCAGTCTGCCTGTCTTGGTCAGCTCAGGGAACTGGTTGATGAAAGCGGGAGCCATCAGCGCATATACCTTATCGCCGCGGTTGAAGCTGTTGATGAGCTGTAAAATCTGTCCCTTATCCGCAATGGCGCCAAAAGGGCAGTTGACTAGGCACTGGCCGCAGGAGACGCATTTAGCATAATCTATATTTGCCCGTCCCATGGAATCGGTATGGATAGCGTCCATGCCGCATGCCGCAGCGCAGGGACGCTCTGTCTTTACCACGGCGTGGTAGGGACATACATCCACGCATTTGCCGCATTTGATGCATTTTTCCTGGTCGATTACGGAACGGCCGCTGACCCAGGAAATGGCATTCTTAGGACATACCTCCATACATGGATGAGCCAGGCAGCCCTGACACAAATCGGATATTTTGACCATCTTCTCCGGACATCTGTTGCAGGCGAATTTGATTACATTGATGAGAGGCGGGTCATAGTATTTTTCTGCGATTGCCGCATGGTCAAGGCCTTCGGATACACTGTTGAATTCATCGACCCGTCTGGTAGGCAATCCCATGGCCAGGCGCATTCTCTCCTGCACGATAGCGCGTTCCAGAAAAATATCCTTGCGGTATTTTCCCTCCTCGCCGGGGACAATCTTAAAAGGAATCTGCTTCATACGCAAATCAGCATTTTCACCCTGTACCTTGTCATAGGCCATACGGGCTACCTCGGTAAATACCTCGCGCCGTATCTGCGTCACGGCTGTATTCAAGCCACGATAACTCATGTTGTACCTCTTTCTTTCAAGCAATTATCAAGATTTTCCGGATGGGCAGCCTCATTGCCTTCGGTGCTTGCCGGCAAGTGCAGCTTCATCAGGCGGATTTTGTATATATTATACCGTTTTTATGGGGATTTTTACAGAGCAGCACCAAGAATAATGCAGCACTTGATGTATACAGCGATTCAGGGATATTATGGCGTCAGTGCCTGTCCCGATATTCCTTGGGGGTCATGTGGAAATTCTTTTTGAATTCCCTGGAAAAGGCGGAATAGTCCGTAAAGCCGCATTGATAGCACAGCTCGGTAATCGGCAGCCTGGTAGCGGCAAGCAGGGACTTTGCCGCCAGCAGCCGTTTGCTGTTGATGTATTGGTGGATGCTGCAGCCCGTGTCAGCCTTGAATTTGCGCATCAGATAAAATTTGCTGGTAAAGGCTTTTTGCGCCAAAAGGTCGATGGTCAGCTCCTCGGTGAGATGGGTGTTGATATAATCCAAAAGCTTCTGGATGCGCGGGTCACAGGCGATATTGGCAGGATGCTGCAGCTCATTGTCGATGATGGAGCGGTTCAGAAGGATGATGAATTCGATGAAAAGAGTTTCTGTATAAAGCTCATTGGCAAAGCCCTGCTCTCGGGAGGCTGCCTCCAGCTTATCCATGTGATAAAGGAGGTCGTGGCTTCTGCCGGGCGGAGCGTGCATGACGCTGGATTTTTGCCGGGCGGTCAGAAAGCATTGGGCTAGATCGTACTCCCCTCTGGAGTATTGTCCGAGAAATTGGGGCGAAAGATAGATGACAATGCGTTCATAGGGCTTATCCGGGAAAGTGACTGGCCGGTGGATTTCTCCGGCACTGACGAAGAGAATGTCCCGGGGGGCCAGAGGATAGGTTTTGCCTTCAATGATGTAGGAGGCCTCTCCGGCCAGGAAAAAAATAATTTTGTGAAAATCATGGTAATGGAAGGGGATTTCCTGCATGGCAGAGTCCCTTAGACGGAAGATGCGGAAGCCCTGCTCCAGATAGCCTTTTTTGTCGTAGCTGCTGTCAAAGTATTCCTCCATAATGTTTCCTCCTGGCATAGAGAATCGAAGTGTTTGCTGCCTGTATTATAACGCATTTTTTGCAATATAAACAGCATTTTTTATATATTATACGCAAAATATGCCTGATATAATGTAACCAACATCAGGAC
>JAQUZO010000127.1 GCA_028691285.1 Anaerovibrio sp.
ATCAGTGTATTCAGGGATGTGGTCAGTCCTCATTCCACTACGGTTGCAGTGCTCAGCAAGCTCTTTACTTTTTGTCACAACGAGTCTGATAAGCCCTGGTACGAATACCATAATCTTATCGATATCATGAACAGTGCAGGCTATAAGACACATTGGCTTTCCAATCAGGAAAGCTCCGGTATCTGGGGCAATGTGGCACAGATTTATGCCGCTCACAGCAATGTGAGCCATTTCACCAGGATAAGGGATTCCCGTGAGGATGACGGACTTGAGGACGGGGCACTGTTTCCTCTGGTGGATGATGCGATTGCTCAGCGGGATGCTGCCAAAAATTTCTATGTTGTACATCTGATGGGTGGGCATGGTCTTTACTATAACCGTTTTCCGTATATTTTCACCAAGTTCACCAAGGATGATATAAAGCTGGATGTCAATGATGCACAGAAAACAGTGATTGCCCAATATGACGATGCACTGTATTACAACGATTATGTGGTCAGCGGTATTATCGACAAATTCAGGAACACCCAGGAGGATACGGTGGTCATCTATCTGCCGGATCATGGGGAAGCTGTGTATGACGAAGGCGGCTTTACCGGGCACATTGAAGAAAATCCGAGCCGTCACATGATAGAGGTGCCTCTGATTGTCTGGACATCGGAGAAGTTCAGGGAGCTGCACCCGGATAAATGGGAAGCAATCAGCCGGGCGGTGAACCAGCCGTATATGACAGATGATATGATCCATACCATTTTGGACATTGTTGATATACAGACTGTTGATTATGAACCGGCCCGCAGTATCATTAACAGCCAGTTTGACAATACCCGCCTGCGAATCTTTGACAACAAGGATTATGACCGGGAAATCCGTCCGGCCAGGGGACAGGGCTGCTAAATTTTTCATTTTGCTATTTACATTCGGCTGCAAAAATGCTAAAATATAAACAGTAATAATTTAAGTCTTTTGAAGAGTGGGTGCGTTCACCCACTCTTTTCTTTGAAATAATACATATATATTGCTTGAAGGGAGGCATTTTGTTGGCGAACAGAATCGAAACAGAAACAGAGAAGATTGTGGAGGAGCTGCTTGCAGGTTCAGAGCTGGAGCTGGTGGCAGTGGATTATGTCCGTGAGCGTGACTGGTATCTGCGGGTTTTTATTGATAAGGAAGGCGGCATTGAGATAGATGACTGCCAGGAGCTCAGCAGAAAACTGGAGGAAGTCCTTGATGCAGGGGATTTGATTCCAACCAGTTATATTTTGGAGGTATCTTCTCCAGGTCTGGACAGGGAGCTGAAAAAGCCGAAGGATTTCCAGCGTGAACAGGGCAAGATGATAGATGTCAGCCTGTTTGCCCCCCTGGATGGCGAGAAGGTCATTACCGGTGAGCTGCGGGCTTATGACGGAGAGAATATCACTGTGGGAGAGCAGGTAATTCCTCTTGACAGGGCAGCTAAGGTAAATTTACATATAGATTTTTAAAGGGCGGCAGAGCCTGAAATGATTGGTAACCAGTCATGGAATTTAGGAGGTTAAAAAATAGTGGCTACCAGAACTAGAAAAGCAAAGGTTGCAGAAGATAAAGACCGTGGATTTATGGCAGCATTCAGAGAGCTGGGAGTAGAAAAGGGAATCAATCCTGAAATACTCTTTGACGCCATTGAGGCAGCTCTAGTTGCTGCCTACAAGCGCAATTTCAATGCTGCACAGAATGTGCGTGTTACGCTGGACCGCATTACCGGCAGCTATCATGTGTATGCTATCAAGACAGTGGTTGAGGATGTAGAGGACACGGTCAAGGAGATTTCCCTGGCAATGGCTCAGCAGATTTCCCCGAACTATCAGATCGATGATACGCTGGAGATAGAGGTAACTCCTGCCAACTTCGGACGCATTGCTGCGCAGACGGCCAAGCAGGTAGTTGTACAGCGCATCCGTGAGGCGGAACGGGGAATGATTTTTGAAGAATTTTCCAACCGTGAGGGTGACATCGTTACGGGTATTGTCCAGCGTGTAGAGAACAAAAATGTTTATGTCGATTTGGGCAAAACCGAGGCCATCATGCCTCAGACTGAACAGATTGTCAATGAGGATTATGCTGTCAATGACCGCATCAAGGCAATCATCATTGAGGTAAAGAACAGCACCAAGGGGCCGCAGGTATTGCTGTCAAGGACGCATCCTGACCTTTTGAAGCGCCTTTTTGAGCTGGAGGTGCCGGAGATCCACGATGGCACAGTGGAGATCAAGTCTGTTGCCCGTGAGGCGGGGATGCGTTCCAAGCTGGCTGTGTATGCCAGGGATGAGAATGTCGATCCTATCGGTTCCTGTGTAGGTCACAGAGGCTTCCGCGTACAGGCAATTGTGGATGAGCTGCGCAATGAGAAAATTGATATCGTAAAGTGGAATGAAGATCCGGCGGTATATATTGCCAATGCGCTGAGTCCTGCCAAGGTTGTCACCGTAGAGGCGGACGAGGAAGAGAAAATGTCACGGGTTGTCGTGCCTGACTATCAGCTGTCTCTTGCCATAGGCAAGGAGGGACAGAATGCCCGCCTGGCAGCCAAGCTGACCGGCTGGAAGATAGACATAAAGAGCGAAACCCAGGCCCAGGAGGAAGATGAGCTGGAGCAGGAGACTGAGCTTCAGGCAGATGATTCCTTTGAGGCAGAGGATATCCTGGCAGAGCTTGGCAGTGAAAATCCCGGCATTGATGACGGCGAGGCCATGACAGAGCCTCAGGACGATGAGGAAAGATAATGGCAGCAGGAAAGAAACTACCTACCAGGCTGTGCCTGGGCTGCCAGGAACAGCATCCCAAGAAGGAGCTGGTACGGATTGTGCGCAGTCCGGAGGGCGAGTTTTCAATTGACCTGACAGGAAAAAAGGCAGGCAGGGGTGCTTACATCTGCAGCAGACAGGAATGCTTTGAAAAGGCAGTCAAGGAGCACCGTTTTGAACGATCCTTCAAAGGTGCTATTGACAGGCGTGTGTACGATGAGCTGAAAGAGCAGCTTTTTCATAAATTATGAATGAACAGAAGATAATGAATCTGCTGAGTATGGCACAGCGGGCAGGGCAGGCAGCCTCCGGTGATTTTGCCGTTACGAAGGCAGTACAGGAAAAAAGAGCCAAATTGCTGTTGGTGGCAGCAGACGCTTCGGAGGAGACCAAGGGGCGCTGTCAGTATATGGCATCGGAGGCAAAGATAGATTTATTTTATTTGGCTGACAGAGAAATACTTGGTCATTGTATTGGCAAGGACTTCAGAGCTGCGGTGGCGATACTTGACGCAGGCTTTGCCAATGCAATAGCCAGACACTGTCATCCAGATAGTGATACGGGGGTGAATTGATGTCAAAATATAGAATTTATGACATTGCCAAAGAATTGAACACTGAGAACAAAACAATCCTCGATATTCTGCATAAGCACAATATTGAGGCAAAATCTCATTCCAGCACTATAGACGATACTGCCAAGCAGGTAGTAATCAAAGCGCTGCAGCCAAAGCCGAAGCAGCCTGTACAGCAGTCAAGGCCAGTTTCTCAGCAGGACAGACAGCCGAGACAGGCAGCTGGTGATGGACAGAGGC
>JAQUZO010000128.1 GCA_028691285.1 Anaerovibrio sp.
AATACACGCTGCCGTACATAATAGATAAGCTCGTGCAGCTCCTGCTGCTGCCTGTTCTGCATATCCGTGCAGGTTATCCGTGCCAGCAGCTCTGTGGATTTCTTTTGGCACTGGAGGAGCTGCTGGCGGCGTGCGGTCTTTTCGTCGGCATTGCTCTGACCCAGGGCAATCAGCTCCTGTACTCTGGCGGCGGCTAGCTCATATTCCCCCGCTGCGGCATTGACTGCAATATTGGTCAGCTCCTCAAATACGAAGCGGTAAAACGCAGTTTCAAATTCAAAGCCCTCTGTGCGTCCTTTTAATTTCTCCTGTAGAATCTGCTGACTGGACAGGCCAAACATCCTGGGGTTCCTGACACCGAATTTTTTCAGCTGGTCAGCTACATAGCTGATAACTCCTGCTGCCTCTTCCTCATTTTCCGCCAGGTCAACAGCATTGACAATGAAAAACATCTTATCCAGGGCAAAAGCATCCTTTACTCTGCCGAGCTGAATCAAAAATTCTCTGTCTGCTCTGCTGAAGGCATGATTGTAATAGGTGACAAACAGCACCACATCAGACTGGCGGATATAATTGAAGGACATATTTGTATGGCGGGCATTGATGGAATCTGCTCCTGGCGTGTCTACCAGCGTGATGCCCAGACGGGTAAGGGCACAGTCGTAATAAATCTCCAGCCAGTCTACAAAACAGGATTTTTCTTCCTGGGCGGCATAGCTGCCAAAGGCGGACATCTCCTGGGGCAGCTCCTGGCCCAGGTGGCTGACGGCAGCAGCATAGCCGGCCTGAAAAGCACGCAGAAAGGCTTTTTCACGCTGACGCTCATGAGAATCATCCTGGAGAGCTTTGGCTGCTGCATCCAGGGCTGAGAATGTGCTGGCTGCGGAGAGCCCAAAGGCAGACAGCGCGCGGTTGACATCAGCCAGCAGCATGGCTTCACTTTTCAGCTTGACGATGACTGTGCCATGAGGATGGTTTTCGTCCACAGGACAGATTTTGTTGATAGCTGCGGTTGTAGGGTTTGGAGAGACCGGCAGCAGAGCTTCTCCCAGCAGAGAATTGGCAAAGGAGGATTTTCCGGCACTGAAGGCACCGAAGAGGGTAACCATGAAGCGTCTGTCCTCCAGGCGCTCTGCTCTTTCAGCCAATTCTTCAGCCAGCTGCTGCAGCATTGGGATATGCCTGATCAGCTGGCTGCCATAGCGCAGCTTTTCTGCCCAATGGCAGAGAGCTGCTTTGCCGCTTTGAGCATTTGCTTCTGACGAAGAGCTGCTGTTATTCTCGTCAGGAGCAGAGGCGGCAGCCGTCTGCTCCTGTACTGCTGCCTGCGGCGGCTGTACAGGATTTTGGGCGGCGCTGATAGGTGCAACAATTTCTTCTTCCGGCAGCTCCCAGGCAAAAACTGCCTCCCAGTGCAGCGGCAGCTCAGTGGTTTCCAGTAGTTTGTGCAGGCTCTCCTCCTGCTCATGCAGCAAAAGCTGTGAGTCATCAATTGCTGCCCATGCCTGATGATATTTTTCCAGGTCAGCCAGCTGGGCTTTGATGGCTGCTGCTCTTTCTGTTTTTTCTGCTGCCAGCAAGGCCTGGATTTTGTGTTTATATTCCTGCACAAATTGCTGTGCGGCTTTTTTGGTTCCCTCGGCAAAATTTGCAGTGTAGTTCATGACATAGCTGCCGTCCTGGGTCAGTCTGGCACCGGAACGCATCGCTGCTGTCAGCAGCTCCTCCGGTGCCAGGATATTCATATTTTGTATATAGGACAGGAGCTCAGCAGCAGCAAGACGGTGCTTTTTTGCAAAATCCGTAAAATAGGTCTTGAGATGCCAGGCAAGCTGGCTTTGGGTCTTTTCTGCCGCATCTGCAAAGAAAGCCTGCCTGCGGCGTTCAAGCTCTGCCAGGGTCTTTTTGCCTCTTGTAAAGAGACCGACTTTGAATTCCGGCTGGCAGGCTTCCAGATATGCCTTGGCCAAATCTCTGGTAGAAGTTGGCATTAAATAGGCATTATCGAGGATTTTCTGTATGTCGGCATCGAAATCCTCCTCCCAGTTTGTCTGCAGCTCAGACAGCTCCTGAGTCAGCCGCAGATAATCCTGCCGCAGACGGAGTCCTTGCTCCTCCGACAGCTTTGCCAGAGCTGCGTGGGCGCTCTGCAGCTCTGCCTCTGTCCGCTGCTGCTCCTCCTGCTGGTATTCCTGCAAAATTTTTCGCAGGGAGGCTTTTATGGAGTGAGCCAACAGCCTTTGCCGGTCTGCAATTTTTTTCAAAAGCATCTCATGCAGTGCCGTAAACTGGTTCTGGGGATGCTCCGGTTCCTTTAAGGATGTATAGAAAAAGCCTGCTGGTGTCACGCCCCAGTCGTGGAAGGCCTTTTCCAGTCCCTGGCGGAAGCTGTCGAAAGAAAGCTCGCTTTCCGCATGCTTATCTATCTGATTGACAATCAGGTAGACCTCCTTGCCCGCTTTTGTCAAGGCTCTGGTAAAGGACAGATTGAGCTCTGCCTGTACATGGTTATAGTCCATGACATAGAGGACTATATCTGCCAGATGCAGTGCTGCTTCCGTAGCGGCCCGATGCGCATCGTCAGAGGAATCGATACCGGGCGTATCCATGATGACTACCTGCTCCGGCAGGTTCAGTTCCCTGCGGCACAGCTCGATTTCTGCTATCTGGTCGCCGTTGCGGCAGAAGCTGCGCAATAAATCATAATCATAGGGTGCCAGGTATTTGCGGGGCTTTTCACGGTGAAAAAATACCCTGGCATATTCATCTCCTTCACTTGCCTTATGTACTCTGACAAGATTGGCACTGGTAGGTATGGGGCTGGAGGGCAGGAGATTTTCTCCCAGCAGCTTATTGATCATGCGGGATTTTCCTGCGGAAAAATGACCTGCAAAGGCTATGCCGTATTCACCAGTCTGGAGCTTGTGCGCCAGCTCTTTGATTCTATTCATATTCTGCTGATGTCCAACAGCCTGAAAATAATTATAGGACGCAGCCAGGCTGGCCTGTAAAACAGTCTCCTGCATAAAATAACTCATTCCTTTATGATAAAATAATTTTCGGATCAAGAGGTAGTCAGCGGGTCGATATCCACGATTACCTGCATATTTTTGTCTAAAGCCTTTTCCCGCAGGAACTGCAGCACTGCATCTAAATCGGCAGCCTTCAGCAGCAGCGAAAAGCGGTAGATGCCATTGAGGCAGGCCATCATGGCAGGTGCCGGACCGACAGCCTGAAAAAGTGGGCTGCCGGCAAAATATGCTGTGAAATCTTTTTTCAGTGCTTCAGCCATTTCTTTTGCCTGCAGCTCCGATTTATGCTGAAAAATCAGCTTTACCAGCCTGCTGTAGGGAGGATTGAAAAGAGCTCTTCTAAGCTGCATTTCTTCATTGAAAAAGCCTTCATAATCCTGAATGATACCCATTTTGACAGCAAAATGTTCAGGATTGTAGCATTGCACCACAACCCTGCCCGGCAGACTTCCTCTGCCTGCTCTGCCCGCGGTCTGGGTAATCAGCATGAAGACTCGTTCTGCTGCCCGAAAATCCGGCATATTAAGGGTAGAATCCGCACTCAGGATGCCAACGGCTGTTA
>JAQUZO010000028.1:0-12963 GCA_028691285.1 Anaerovibrio sp.
GCCTGCCACAACCTCGGCTGCAGCATCCCCTGCTGCAGGACAAATAGGTTTTGTACTCCCAAAGGCAAAATAAGCCCAAGCGCCAAAATAAAACCGTGAATAAATGCTGTATACAAAAAAACACCTCCTGACTATAAGTGTAAAACAAATCAGAAGGTGTTCCTACAGCCAATTGGCTCTTTTTTTCCCCAGCCAATTCTTGTATTTACATTTTGCCTGCGCTATGCTGTATACAGAGGTGATTTTATGGTTACTATTGATTGGCAGCCTGTACGGAAGGCTGCTTTGCCGCTTTATCGCCAGATTTATCTCTATATCAGGGATAAAATCCAGTCCAATCAATGGACTGACGGCACCCTGCTGCCGCCTCAGCGCCTGCTGGCCAAAGCATTTAAGGTCAACCGCAGTACGCTGACCGCAGCACTGGACGAGCTGCGTGCGGACGGCTATGTAAGCAGCCGCCAGGGAAGCGGTATTACAGTCAGCTCATCAGCCTGGTCTGAGCTGACTGCTGCCGCACGAAGCTGGCAGGAACGGCTTTCAGCTGACGCCTTTCGCTCCAATCTCCCCATGATCCAGCAAATCAACGAGCTGGAATTTCTGCCCCAAATGATACGGCTGGGTACCGGAGAGCTGTCTCCCTCACTTTTTCCCAATACCAGACTGAGGGAGCTTATTGCTGCAACTGCGCCTAAAATAGAAAGCTTTGGCTATCAGGAGCCTCAGGGGCTGCGGCAGCTGCGGCAGCAGGTCAGTCTGCACCTGAAAAAATCCGGTATCATGGCTTCCCCGGCCAACATACTGATTGTTTCCGGTGCCCTCCAGGCACTGCAGCTTATCTGCTTCGGCCTGCTGGCTCCCCGTGATTCCATATTTGTGGAAAGTCCCTCCTACCTGCTGTCCTTAAAGCTTTTTTCCTCCCTGCAGCTGCATTTTTCGGAAATTCCCATGACTGGTACGGGTCTTTCTCTGTCCTCTCTTAAAGCACAGCAAAAAAATCATCGCCATTCCCTGCTTTATACTGTGCCCACCTTCCATAATCCGACAGGCACTCTCATGCCTCTCGCACAGCGGCAGGCATTGCTGGATTTTTGCCGGGAAGCACGCCTGCCCATTGTAGAGGACGATGTATACCGTGACCTCTGGCTGGAGGAAGCTCCGCCTGCACCGCTCAAGGCACTGGACGAAAGCGGCCTTGTGCTCTATGTGAGCAGCCTTTCCAAGACCATAGGTCCGGGACTTCGCATCGGCTGGATTGCTGGCCCGGAGCCTGTCATCCAGCGTTTGGCAGACCTGAAAATGCAGCATGATTACGGCTCCAGCTCCTTGTCTCAATGGGTAGCGGCAGAATGGCTGCGCCAGGACCTGGAAACGGATCATCTCCGCAGCCTGAGACACAGGCTCCGCCAGCGCCGTGATTTTACCCTGCAATGCCTGCAGGCATATTTTTCCGGTATTGCAGAATGGCAAAAACCAGCAGGCGGCTTTTATATCTGGCTGAAGCTCAACAAAAACATTTCCATGCCGGCGTTGTTCAAAGCAGCCTGTGCGGGAAATATCCTGCTCAATCCAGGCTGCCTCTATGACCAGCAGGCCAATCAATACCTAAGGATTTCGTATGCTTATGCCAAAACTGAAGAAATTGAATACGGCTTAAGCGAACTGGCAAAGCTGATAAAAGTGCTGTAGCTTTATCGCATCACATATTCTGCCAGCAGTGACTGTATCTTGTAGACGCTGTCATTCCTGCCGAAGGTTTTTTCTATCGGATTCGGTCCCATGCCGCTGATCCAGATTTTCAGCTCCGCCTCCATGTCGAAATTGCCGGCAGATTCAATGGAGAAATGTGTGATTTTATCGTAGGGAATGGAATGATATTCTACCTTTTTGCCTGTCAGCCCCTGCACATCAACTAAAATCAGGCGTCTGTCCGTGAATAAAAACATATCCCGAACGACCTTGTACGCCTGATTGATTTTTTCCCCTGATACCAGCAGCATACTGTATTTAGCACGGATTTCTTCCGCATTTATCTCTGAGGCATTCCCAAGCAAACCGTCTAAAAGACCCATAAAAATCCTCCTTTACGCATTATATAACAGCAGGAGCAGCTATCTATTGCAGCCATCCGCCAGCATACGGCGTTGGTTATTCAAATACTGCTCCTGCCATCTTAAATATTCATCTATTGTTTACAAAGTTACGGACTCTGCCGCCCAGCTCCTGACAAACCCGGCAAGCTGCTCCTGCAGCAGTAAAAATACCTTCGCCAACAGGTATCCATCAGCCGCAGCATGGTTGAGGCGTACCGTCACCGGCATTATCAACCTGCCATGCCTTTTATGGTAACGTCCCCAGTTCACAATGGGCAAAAAATACAAATATCCATCCGGCAGTTCTACATGCATGGACTCATAGGAAAGCCAGGATATATACGAAGCATCAAACCAGTTAGGATGATGTTCCATATCCAGACCATATTCTGCGGATTTTTTCGCCTGGGCTATATCTTCTTTGCAGGCAGCGTAAAACTGCCCGTAGTCGGCCTGATATTCTGTATATACGGGCGCACAGGTTTCGGTATCTTCATGGAAGATATATTGTGTAGGATTTATTTTATCATACACAATAACCTGCTGTGTTTCCCACAAATAGCTCATACGGTAATCTTCTCTTGAATTGAGCGTCTTTGCCAGCAAATAGAGAAAATTAATATAAAATTTTCTTCCAGTCTGCTTGGAGTAAGCCGCAAGTTCTGTTACATCCAAAGTTTCAGTCATGGATATCGAGCATTTGCAATCCCGGGAAAAGTGGCGAAAAACGCCGCGGCGGTAGTATTTTTCCATATCTATAATTTTGTAGTTCATAATCTGACCTTCTTTGCTTAAAATATTGACACTTCTTTTTGAGCAAAGCCGGTAAACAGCGACTATTTTAGCTTCATACAACGGTCGCAGTATCGGCATTGTATGAAGCTGCTGCAATGCATCTAACCATCAGATCACCTCCTGTTCAGCTGATTGCTTTAATACCATGAAATATTTCCAAGCCATATTTCATGACTATAGTTTCAGACAGCCTGTCCAAAACTGCAGTGCATACTCTGCTCTGTACACAGTACAACAAGCGGAGCAGCATGGCTGCTTACAGCCTGTGATAACAAGGCTGCATATTTTCATAGACTGCAAAATCCTGATAACCGATTTCCCGCAGTACAGCTCTTACTTCATCAAAGTGGTCAGACAGATGCTTCGTATCGTGTGTATCCGAACCAATAGTGATTTGCCTGCCGCCAAGCTCATAGTAAAGCTGCAAAATCCTTCTGGATGGCATGAGGTCCTTCAGCTTGTACCTGAAGCTGGAGGTGTTTATTTCAATGCCTTTCTCGTCTGAAATGACCTGCTTTAAAATAGGCTCTACATATTCCATGATTTTTGCGTCAGGAAAATCTCCCTGCTTGTCATACCTTTTTATCATATCCAAATGACCCAGCACGGAATAATTTTTAAATGCTCTCATTACATCGTAGATAGCCTGATAATATTTTCTTTGATATTCCTCCTGAGCCTTTCCGGCCTGATAGGCATAATTCCAAAATTCCTTGTTGCCGATTTGATGATTGCTCAGTATGACAAAATCAAAAGGATAGTCCTGGAAATCTCTTTGAAATTGCTCCACCGTTTCCAGCTGAACGCCAAATTCAATGCCTGCCCTGATTTTGAGTTGTCCTGCATATTTCGTCTGCAGTCTGGTCAATTCCTCAAAATAAGCACTGTAATTGCAGTTTAAATCTGTCTTGACACCATAATCCACATGCTCTGTAAAAGCAATCTCATCCAGCCCCAGCTCAATCGCTCTTGCAGTCATATCCTCCATTCTGCATTCAGAATCATCGCTGTAGTAGGTATGTACATGATAATCTGCCAGATATTTTTTCATCAGAACCTCCTTAGTCTTCTCCGCAAATCAATGCCTGATATTTCATCCATATTTTCCTGCCGGTTACAGAATACAAAACGGCTGACCCTTTCGGGCCAGCCTGGAAATCCATTATTCATGGTTCTCTTAGTGCCTCTCTACAGTCAGCCTGCTTGAAAGCCTTGCCGGTTATTCCGTATTTTCACCGTCACAGCAGGGATTTTTGCAGAACCTCCAGAAGTTTGGGCAGCATCACGCGCTCGTCATCACCAGGCTGTGCTTCATAAATTTTTTCCTCACCGGCAAAAAACGCAGGACTATAATAAAAATCATAGCCATGTGCAGCCTCTGTTTCAGACTGTACACGCCGGATATCTGCCTTGGCATATTCCGGGTGCTCAGCCTGCAGCTGCTGCAAAAGCTGCTCTGCCAAACGGCAATAAGGGCAGCCAGGCAAATAAAAAAATTTTACCTGCATATCAATCACACTCCTCAGACATCCATGTATGGATATTGGCAGCCCAAACCAATCGTTCCGGAAAAGACTGCCAACCGATTTTCTTCATAATGAGCCAATCACCGCTCCTGTACACATTATAGCAGATTTTTTCTGCACCGGCATAATATATTTTTACATAACAATTATTTTTTTGCCGCAATCAGACCAATCAATAGCAATTTCCATACAATTATATTTTACATAGTAAATTATATTGTGTTTCCGCTGCAAGTAATATATAATGATATAACAAATAATAATTTCTATTAGAAAGGAAGGAATATCATGGACGTACTTGCCTTATCCCGATGGCAATTTGCCATCACAACTATCTACCATTTTCTCTTTGTCCCCCTCACCCTGGGCCTGTCCATCTTCATCGCTCTCCTTGAGACCTGCTCTATTTGGACGAAGCATGAGGAATGGCGCAAAACCTGCCGTCAGATGGTACGGTTTTTGGGTACTGTTTTTCTTATCAATTTTGCCATGGGTGTTGTGACCGGTATTGTTCAGGAATTTCATTTTGGCATGAACTGGTCGGAATATTCCCGCTTCATGGGGGATATTTTCGGTGCCCCGCTGGCTCTTGAGGCGCTGACAGCCTTTTTCCTGGAATCCACCTTTTTGGGAATCTGGCTTTTCGGGTGGGACAGGCTCTCTCCCAAGCTGCATTGCGCCTGCATTTGGCTGGTAGCCTTTGCCAGCAATCTTTCCGCCTTCTGGATTTTAGTGGCAAACTCCTTCATGCAGCATCCTGTTGGCTTTGTGCTTCGCAACGGCCGGGCCGAAATGACCGACTTCACTGCACTCATAACCAACCCTTATGCAATAGGTCAGTATACTCATACTCTCTTTTCCGGAATCGTCACCAGCGGTATGCTCATACTGGCTGTATGTGCCTATAAGATACTGCAGGGAGAAGCCATGCAAAAAGCCTTTGAGCGTGTCCTGCAGGCCGCAGCCGTATACACGCTGGCCGGCTTATTTGCCGTTATGGGCACAGGGCATCTGCAGGCACAGCAGGTTGCCCATATGCAGCCTATGAAGCTCGCGGCCATGGAAGCGCTTTGGCAGACGGAAAATCCGGCTCCTTTTGCTGTCATGGCTGTCATTGATACGGAAAAGCAGCAGAACAGCTTTGAGCTGAATATCCCATATATGCTGTCCATGCTTGTCTACAATCAGCCCAGCGGTGAAATCAAGGGCATCAGCGAGCTTCAGCAGACAGCTGAACAGACCTATGGCCCTGGTGACTATAAGCCGGACATACCCGGGCTTTTTGTCAGCTTCCGGGGCATGGCCGGATTAGGCGGCCTCATGCTGCTGATATCTCTCAGCGTGGGTTTCCTTGCCTGGAAAAAACGGCTGGCAGGAAACCGCCTGCTGCTGAAATTGGTGATTCTGGCTCTGCCATTGCCTTTCCTGGCGAATTCCCTGGGCTGGTATTTAACGGAGGCCGGCAGGCAGCCGTGGATTGTCGTCGGCCTGCAAAAAACCGCCTCTGCTTTTTCCCCTAATCTGACGCCTGGAGAGGTTTTCCTGACACTGTCAGGATTTACGATAATCTATCTTGTGCTGGCTGCCGCAGCCATCTACGCTGCGCTGCGCTTTATCCGCCGCAATCCGGCAGTCAGTGATGAAGGGAGGTATTTCTGATGGATCTCAATATTTTATGGTTCATTCTGATTGCGGTCCTCTTCACGGGATTCTTTTTTCTGGAAGGCTTTGATTATGGTGTAGGCATGCTCCTTCCCTTCATCAGCCACGACGAAGATGATCGCAGTATGGTCATTCGCACGATTGCTCCTGTATGGGATGGCAATGAGGTTTGGATGATCACTGCCGGCGGTGCTCTCTTTGCTGCTTTTCCTCATGTTTATGCAACTATGTTCAGCACTTTTTATCTGGCGCTGTTTTTCATGCTGCTGGCACTTATCCTGCGCGGTACCGGCCTCGAACTGCGGGGCAAGCATGACAGCTTGACCTGGAAGCGCTGCTGGAATTGGGCAATCTGCATCGGCAGTGCCTTGCCGGCATTTCTCTGGGGTGTCGCCGTCACCAATCTGCTGCAAGGGCTGCCGATTGACGACAGGATGATTTATCAGGGAACCTTCTTTGATTTGTTGTCACCATATACGATTACAGGCGGGCTTACCTTTCTGCTGGTGTTCCTGTTCCACGGCATGTCCTTTTTGCGCCTGCGCCTCGCTGAGGAATGGCTGCTCTGCCGCCTGCGCTGCTGGAGTATGCGTACAGGAGCACTGACTGCTGTTGTCTTTCTTATTTGCGGTGGCATGACCTGCCTGCTGACGGACTTTTTGCATAGCCTGCCGGCACTTGTGCTTTTCATAGCGGCTGCGGTATGCTTTCTCGGCGCATGTCTTGCTGCAGTCCGCAATCATGACACAGCTGCTTTTGCAGGCAGCTCACTGTCCATATTCTGCACGACAGCAGCCTTCTTTGCAGCTCTGTTTCCACGGCTCATGGTATCCAACCTGCAGCCGGAATGGAGCCTGACCATCTACAATGCTTCCTCGACACCATATACCCTTACCATTATGTCAGCTGCGGCTGCCTGCCTGGTTCCCATCGTTCTGCTCTATCAGGGATGGACCTACTGGATTTTCCGCCGCCGCATTTCCAAAAACGATTCAGGACTGTACTGACCTATGGAGAAAGCTGCCCTGCTTCGTGAAATCAAACCGCATAAAGCACTTCTCCGGCAGCTGGGTGCTGTAAAGGGGCTGGCTGGTGCAGCCACCCTTTCAGCGGCAGCGCTTACCGCTGAGCTGCTTGACACTGTCCTCCAGGACAGCCTGTCCATAGAAAAAGCAGTACCACTTCTTATGGTACTGCTTTTTGTTCTGTCCCTGCGAGCTGGCCTGACCTTCCCTGCCAAACGCCTGAGCTGCCGTTTGTCCCTGTCCGTCCAGGAAAATATTCGCCGCCGCCTGCACCTTTCTCTGCTGCACGCATCGCCTCTGGCTCCTGCCATCAAATCAGGCGGACGGCTCTCCGCACTATTTTTGGAAACCGTCGACGGACTGGACCGTTTTTTCACAGTGTGTCTGCCAGGCTTGCTTGAGCTGCTGGTGTTGGTGCCCTTTTTTCTGCTGTCTATGCTTTTTATAGACCTGCCGACCGCTCTTCTCTTTCTCCTTACACTGCCCATAGCTCCCTTTCTGCTCTATCTGATCGGCAGGCTGACAAAGAAGCGCAGCGAACGCCAATGGCAGCAGCTGCAGCAGCTTGACAGCCGCTTTGCAGAGCTGCTGCGCGGTATCCCCATGCTCAAGCTCTTCAACCGCAGCCGTGAGCAGCAGTGCATCATCCAAAAAGACAGTGAAGCCTTCAGTCAGGCATCGCTGGATGTATTGGAGCTCGCCTTTTTGTCGTCATTTATCCTGGAGCTGATCACCACCCTTGCAATTGCTCTCATTGCCGTAAGCATTGGACTGCGTCTTATCTATGGAGATGTTTCCTTCTTCACAGCCTTTTGGGTGCTGCTGCTCGCGCCTGAATTCTATCAGCCGCTGCGCCAAAGCGGCACTGCCTTTCACGCCGGCATGGAGGCACTTTCCGCCGCCAGGGAGCTGGAATCCTTTTCAGCCGCTGCACCATTTCTGCAGGACGCCCCTGCCACTGGCATCGGTTCGCCCAAAGCCCCGGCTGTCCGTTTTTCCAAGGTCAGCTGCCGCTATCCTCAACGGCAGGCATTAGCCCTGAACGAATTGTCATTTATGGCAGTCGGGGGAAGCATCACCGCACTGGCTGGCACCAGCGGTTCCGGTAAATCAACTGTTTTTTCCCTGCTGCTGGGAGCCATGCAGCCAAGCAGCGGAAATATCGAGCTTGACGGACAGCCTCTGTCCTCTCTCTCTTCAGCTGAACGCCGGACGTTTATTACCTATGTCCCTCAGGAACCGCATCTGCTTACGGCATCCCTGCGGGAAAACCTGTCCCTGGGGCGCACCGGCTGCACTGACAATATGCTCTGTCAGGCTCTGTGTGCAGCAGGTCTGGAGGAATTGCTGTCACTGCCTGCCGGACTGGACACAGATATGGGCGACGGAACCACTTGTCTGCTCAGTACCGGTCAGCGGCGGCGCCTTAGCCTGGCAAGAGCACTCATCCATCCATCCCCTGTGCTGCTCTTGGATGAGATTACCACCGGTCTTGATGCAGCAGCTGAAAAACAGATTTTAGAAGCAATCTGCAGCCTAGCAGGAGAACATACTATCCTGCTGGCCTCTCACCGTCCAACTACGCTGAAAATTGCCGATACTGTTATTTGGCTGGATGCCGGAAAGGAGGCTCTCACATGAAATGCCGCCGGATTTTTCTGACTCTTTGGAAGCTGCTGCCCAAAGGATACTGTCTGACTGCGCTCCTTGCCGGATTGCTGGCAAGCCTGGCTGGCATCCTGCTTATGGGCGCCTCTGCCTGGCTCATTACCTCCGCTGCCTATCGTCCGCCGCTCTATACACTTGCCCTCGGCATTACTCTTGTACGGGCCTGCGGCATCAGCAGGGCAGTCTTTCGCTATCTGGAACGCTGGTTTTCCCATCGTGCGGTATTCAATTTGCTGTCCCGTCTGAGAACCAGAATCTTTCTGCTGGCAGAGAGGCTGCTGCCAGACAGAGCAGACAGCAAACAGCAGGGGGATTTTCTCCATGCACTGACCAACGGCGCTGACGAGCTGCGCAGCCTCTACCTGCGTGCTCTTGCGCCTCTGCTGAATACCCTGCTGCTCGCTCTGCTGGCAGGGCTTTTTCTGGTGTTCCTGCACCCTGCGGCTGCGCTGCTGCCTATCGCAGCCTGGCTGCTCACCGTACTGACCAGTCTGATGCTGGCACCAACCCGTTCTGATACCGCGGCATGTGTCCAATATCGTACTATGCTGTTGGATTTTCGTCAGTGCCTGGATGAACTGCAGGCAAACGGCAGCCCGGCATGGGCACAGGAGAAGCTTGACCTGCAGGCATCAGCACTTACCGCCGTGCGCTCCAGGAGCAGCCGCCAGACAGCTCTTGCAGATACGGCTGCCGCTGTCTGGAATGTCCTGGCCTGGACAGGTACCTGCTGGCTGCTGCTTCCCCGTGCAGTCAACTCCTCTCTCAGCCTGATCGAGCTGGCCGTCTGTCTGCTGGCGCTTCAAACTATACTCACAGAATTCCGCACTCTCCCGGAGGCCTGTCAGTCACTTCGGACAGATCTGGTACAGGCACCGATGCTGCTGACGGAGCCGCTGCAGCCCGCACCTCTCTCCCCGAAGCCTGCTGCACTTCCGAAAACCTGCACTTTCTGCCTGACTGCTCATGATATCTGCTTTGGCTATGATCACGCCCGGCCTCTCTTTCACAAGCTGAGCTTTGAGATAAAGAAAGGTGAAAAAATTGTACTGCCGGGAGAAAGCGGCTGCGGCAAGACCACACTTTTTCATCTGATTACACGCCTTTGGGAGCCTGCTGCCGGTACCTTTTTCCTCAATGGCATCCCCTATACCGCTCAAACTCCGGCAGAAACCCGCCGAAATTTTGCAGTATCCACTCAGGCAGGCTACATTTTCAGTGACAGCCTGCGAAGTAATTTCCGCCGCTTGTATCCGGCTATCAAGGAAGCTGAAATCTGGCAGTCTCTGGAGCTGGCTCTGCTGGCCGATGAAATAGCCAGCCTCCCTCAAAAGCTTGATACCCCGCTGGGAGAGGACGGCTCTTATTTATCCGGCGGGCAGCGTCAGCGCCTGCTGCTCGCTCTCGCTTTTGCGTCATCTGCACCTATCCTGCTCCTGGATGAACCGACTGCCGGGATAGACCGCCAGACTGCTGAAAAACTGTTGAAAAATATTATGCATACCTTTGCAGAACGGACAATACTGCTGATTACACATGATATGGAGCTGACAGAAAAGCTCATAGCGGCCGTACCAGGAGGACGCATCCTGCAGCTCTTTTCCCGCGGATGAATCATTGTTCTGCTCAGCTGTGCTCCTCGCAGAATTCCGACCAAATATTCTGCACTGCCTGGACCAGATCTCCCGCCGAGAAGCCATCGACAAATCCGTGGTGCATGTGCATATTGAACGGCAGTAATGCACGACCGCCTGCGTCAATCACATACTTCCCGATTGTCAGCCGAGGGATAGAATCATATCTCCTGCCAATATTCACAGGCTGTGAACCACTGGTAAAGGACAGCCACGGTACATTGCTGAAAAAAAATACCCCTCTGTCGCTGCCGCGGTAAAACTGCGGTCCGTTTGCCGCCGCCTCCTGTTCTCTTTCCCTCTGTTCCCTGCAAAATCTCTCAAAATCCTTGTAGGGATGCGCCTCAACACCTGTAATTCTTCCATCCGGCATTCTTATGACATAAGCAAGCCTCACCAGATCATGCAAAACCACCCTGCCGTCTTCAAGCACGCGATACCTGAATCCTTCCACCGAATTCACCGCCTGGGCAACGCTGTATAAACACAAGGTGGAAAAGGAAATTTCCCTGACTTGTGATACCCTCAGCAGCTCAGTAACTTCCAACATAACTGTAACGGAATAAAAGGGGATATCCATTGTACCAAACTGCTGATACATAGGATAGCCTGCCCATGTCTCCTTCTGCATCTCCAGGAACATAAAACTCACCTTACCTATCCTTGTCCTATACAACAAAAAACAAATCAGCCTTCAAGGCTGCGCTTTTCCATCAAGTATCTGCCTTCCTTGCCGGAAATCTCCTGCAGCTCCATTTCCAGCATCACCAGGCCAGACATATAGGTATCTATTTCCCTTTGCAGCCCCGGATAATCTCTGTCTGCATAAAAAGCCATGAAATCCTCAATAGCTGTCCGCTGCTTCTCTGCAGTAACCCTCCTGATCGGTCCGGAAATTATCACGCTCACAAAATCATTGGCAAAGCGCTCCAGCACCACCTTATCCTGATGGATAATGCAAAAAGAAGCACAGCCATGCTGCAAAATGGCCTCCAGCTTCCTGCCAGACCTGGCGCAATGGAACAACAGCCTGTTGTCATGATAAGCGTAATTCAACGGCACGCCATAGGGCATCCCTTCAGCATCCACCAGGGATAAAACTCCTGTCCTGTTTGCTTTTACTATAGCTACAGCTTCCTCGCGGGAAAGCTGTTGTTTAAATCTTCTCATTTTCATAAGAATCCACCTCCTGGCATCATATATTCGCTGCCTCAGGGAATACTCCTGCATAATGCTGCTGTTTTTCGGTAATTTTTCCTGAAATTTCAGCTTCCGTTTTATTTATATGCAGAAAGCTGGTATAATTATAGAAATTGATATTTTAGGGGGCAATAATATGTATACCAAGATAGAAACCAAATGTATCCATGCAGGCCGTCAGCCAAAATCCGGTGAACCGCGCCAGCTGCCGATTATCCAGAGTACGACCTTTCCTTATGCTACGAGCGACGATATGGGCAGGCTCTTTGATCTGGAAACAGAGGGATATTTTTATACCAGGCTGCAGAATCCCACCAATGATGCAGTGGCTGCAAAAATCTGCGCTCTGGAGGGCGGAGCAGCAGCTATGCTGACAGCCTCAGGCCAGGCCGCAAATTTTTATGCTGTTTTCAATATATGTGAAAATGGCGGACATATCGTAGCTTCCTCCTCTATCTACGGCGGAACCTATAATCTGTTTGGTGTGACCATGAAAAAAATGGGCATTGAGTGTACCTTTGTAGACCAGACTCTGCCTCTCGAAGAATTGGAAAAATACATACAGCCAAATACCAAATGCGTTTTTGGTGAAACCATTACCAATCCGACTGTAAATGTTCTGGATTTTGAAAAGTTTGCAGCTCTGGCCCACAACCACGGCCTGCCCCTCATCGTTGACAATACCTTTGCGACACCTGTCAACTGCCGTCCTTTTGAATACGGAGCCGATATTGTTACTCATTCTACGACCAAATACATGGATGGACATGGTGTCAGTGTCGGAGGCTGTATTGTGGACAGCGGTAATTTTGATTTTGCTGCCCACGGGGATAAATTCCCCGGACTGACTACACCTGATGAATCTTATCACGGCATTACCTATACGGAAAAATTCGGCAAGGCTGCCTATATCACCAAGGCAACAGCCCAGCTCATGCGGGACTTCGGCTCAATCCAGTCACCGCAAAATGCATTCTATATCAACCTGGGATTGGAATCCCTTCCTTTGCGTATGCAGCGCCATTGTGCAAATGCGCTGACCGTAGCAAAATTTTTGCAGGCAGATTCCAAGGTGGCCTGGGTGCATTATCCTGATTTGCAGGATGACAAAAACCATTCTCTGGCACAAAAGTATTTAAAGAACGGTTCCTGCGGCGTTATCGCCTTTGCTGTAAAAGGCGGCCGGGAGAAGGCCATCAGATTCATGGATTCCCTCCAGATTGCCAGCATCGAAACCCATGTGGCAGACAGCCAGACCTGTCTGCTGCATCCGGCAAGCCATACCCACAGACAGCTGACTGATGAGCAGCTGGCTGAAGCAGGCATCCCTTCCGATTTAATCAGATTTTCTATCGGCCTG
>JAQUZO010000028.1:13063-16741 GCA_028691285.1 Anaerovibrio sp.
AAAGCTGCAGTACATAAATCAAGCCCTCTGTGCCGAAAGCACAGAGGGCTTGATTTTATTTATGTGACTCACATTGATTTTATCCGGGCTGCAGAGCCTGCAGCTGCTGCCGCAGCTTGTTTTCCCAGTCCTCGAGGCTGTCCTGTACGAATTCGTGCACCAGATATTCTGGCTGCACTGCAGTCAGGATGCGCCGTGCTTCCCCGGTTTTAAAAGGCTGATGCCGGTCAATCTGAAGTACATAGTCCATCCTCTCCTGAGGGGACAGATTCAGTTCGCGCAGCGGATGCCTGATCTGTTCTGCGCCTGCAAACTCCCCTGAAAGTGATGCATGCAGGTGGATACCCCGTATGGCATCTGCAAGGCCACCCAAATTTTTTATAATCTTCAGTATATAATCCACCGCCTCTGCTTCACTTCTCAAGGCCGTGTTGGTATTCATCAGATGGCCGGTATCCAGCATGATACCGGCTTTATGCTGAGTTCCTGCCAAAAGCTCCCTGACCAGCTCCGGCTGCTGTAAATCCAAGCCGGGCCACCAGAGATTTTCATACAGAAGTATAAGCTCGGAGGGCAGATGAGCCGCCAGCTGATTGATGAACTCCAGCACCGCTTCAATGACCTGCGCCGAGGTGTAGGCAAATTTACGGCAGCGGATTTCACTGCCTCTGGCCTGCGCTACATGAAAAACCGCATATTCGGCACCGCAGGCAGCAGCCTGCTGAAAATTTTTTGTCAGCAGGGCCAGCCATGCTTCTCGGGAAGCGCCAAAGTATGCTTCTATATTCTCCAGACAGCCAAATTCCTCTAAAAGAGCCTGCTCATCCCCCCGCCAGAAATCCAGCCAGCTTGGCCAAAACCACAGATGCATACCACGAATCACTCCGGCAGGATGAAATTTTTCATCCCAGGGCGCACAGCACATAAATTCAATTCCGTCCAAATGATTCCTTTGCAAAAATGCCGTCAATTTTGCCGGGTCATTACCCAATAGACCGACATTGTCTGTAGAATCGTTAGACAGATTGACCAGCTGCAGCATATTCATCCCTCCTCCGTCTCCCTTGTGCACTACAGTACTCAGAAGGTACAGGTAAGACCTACCTGATAGAAACGGCCGGAACATGGATAATAATTGCCATAACTACTAGGCTGCTCAAAATATTCCTGGTTGGTCAGGTTGTTCACCTTGAAATAGGTTGTCAGCTGCTTGTTGATTTCATAGCTTAGATTGAAGTCCCAGATATTGTAGCTGCTGCTGCCGTTATAATATCTTGCCTCCAAACCACTGCCAATGGTTCCCTGAAGATTGGCCTTCCAGGCGCCGCTGGTATAATGCAGCCCGATACGGTAGCCATTAGGCTGTATGTTGCCATAATCTGCTGCCATTGGTGCACCAGACTTAGTTGCTTCGCGCAGGATATAGGAATAGCCCAAATCATAGCTCCACATCGGGCTCAGCTCCTGCTGGAAGCTCAGCTCCAGGCCGCGGCGCTTCTCTCTGTCGATATTGGTTGCCTGCCATACACCAGCGGTTACTGGAGACCAGGCAACAGCATCGCTCAGCTCACTCTGGAAAAGGGAAATTCCCGCGCTGGTGTGCTCATCAAAGCTGTGGTTGACACCAATCGTTGCAGTGTAACCCGACTCAGGCTTGAGATCAGGGTTACCTATCATATACCCTCCTTGATTATAATAGAGATCATCAGCCGTCGGTGCCTTGAATACCCGGCCCCAGGAGGCGTAGAACTGTGTATTTTTATCTGCCAGATAGTTCAGCGCAATCTTAGGAGACCAGTGGGTGCCGAATTTGCTGTGATTGTCCATGCGGATGCCTGGCACTGCAGTCCATTTATCCGACAGCTTCCAGGTATCCTGCAGGAAAATACTGCGATTGATCAGCTTGCTGCTGTCGTAGCCGCTGTTGCTGTTGTCAGATTTGCTTTCATGCCACTCTGCACCTGCCAGCATAATATGCTTTTCTCCCAGCTGCCAGCCATTTTGATAATCAAAGCCCTGGGTCAGGGTGTGGAAAGGAGCATGCTGCAAAAGTGCCCAGGTAGCAGGGTCAGTGCCGCCTGCATCAATGGTTTTGGCGTTGTAGAAGATACGGGCATAACCGGGAGCAGCTGTGGACTCCTTGAAATTATAGGTCAGGCTGTAATTGTTGAAATTTTCCTGCAAACGACTGCCCATAGAGCTGGAAAGCTTGGATGATGCCCCCTTGCAATCAGCCAGGCCGCTGTCTACAGATTTATGGGCATAATAAAAGGTCAGGGAATCATTCTCGGAAAAGCGGTTGTTCAGCTTCATGGAAAAGCTATTGTTGTTGTAATCGCTGTTAGCCATGGTGCGGCTGTCCCCGTCAAATTTGTAGTCATAGCTGCCGCGGCGCTGCAGCCCACCGGTTATAATCCAGCTAAAATCATTTTCCTTCCCCTGGGTACTCAATTCATAATTGTGCGTATTCCAGGAGCCGGTATTGATATCAATTTTAGTCTCATTCTTGTAGGCTTTTTTCGTGATAATGTTGATGACACCGCCAACAGCATCACTGCCGTACAGTGCGCTGCCGCCGCCCTTGACCACCTCAATGCGCTGAATGTTTTTCATGGAAGGCAGCATATTCAAATCCGCGCTGGTGCGGCCAATCAGGCCACCCTGATCATCATTCAGCTTTTGCCCATCTACCATCACCACAACCCTGTCATCACCGTTGATTCTGACATATTGACGCTGACCATTGGCACCGCGTACAACTGACACGCCATTGACATGTCCAATCGCCTCATCCAGACTCTGATAATGATTTGCTTCGATTTCTCTGGCGGTAATCACTGCAGTGTTGGCCGGAGTCTCCATTCTTTTAGTTGGTATACGCTCTGCCGTTACCACTGTATCCTCCAGCTCATAAACATCTACTGCGGAATTGGAAGCGGCATTGTCCTCAGCCTCTGCCGCCAGAGCAGTTCCCCCAAAAACTGCACCTGCCATCAAAGCAGTCAATACCTGCAGAGTCAGCTTCTTTTCCCTTTTCCCAAAATAATTCATGATATATCTCTCCTTTTATGTATAAAAACAAGCCAGCCACAAGCAGCAAAGCATGACTGACTCATAAAATAAATTCCGTAATGCCATGTACCAAATCCTAAAATTTGGTATATGAATTTACGCAAAAAGGAGAGTCTTTCCCTAAAAAGAAAGACTCTCCCTACCATCGTCAATCTCCTCCCCATCGCTCGTGGGTATGGCAAAATGAATATCCATTGCCGTAACGGTGACTTCATGACAGGCAGTTCTCCTGGCTCAGGTTCATCATACTCGCGCGCCTTCCCAGAGCTGTACTCCAGTGACATAACTTATGCGCTGCACTCCCCTTTACAGTGGCGGGACCGCTCCGGCCTCACACCGGAATTCCCTATTAAACCCAATGCAGCCAAGCTGCTGCATGACGGGTACCTCTCATAATCATATTAAAGTTGTATAATACATCTTAATGCTACACTAAAACAAATGATATGTCAAGCTGACTCTATAGGACAAATTTTAGTATGTGTAGCTTTACAATTGATGTGAGACCGCTCACTACAAAAAAACGGTTAAATCCTGTAGAATTTAATTTGCACACCAAATTCAGAAAGGATGTTAACCGTTTTGAACAGTATATCACATTTCAAC
>JAQUZO010000029.1 GCA_028691285.1 Anaerovibrio sp.
AAAGCAAAAATATCAGCCGTTGACTTCCTGAACCGCCGTGTCCTTTTTCGGATGGCGCAGGGTAGCTATGCCCTCGACTACCAGTACAATGGCGAGGACAGTCAGCAGGACGCCCAGGATGACCTGTGCATAAGGACCCCAGTCCGCACCGCCGGCAGCAATGATGGCCAGCTGATTGCGGACGATGATGACCAGTGAGCTGATGGTGACAACAGTCATGAAGGCCATTGGGAACATGAACATTTTGTTGTTGCGGCCGGCATTGCCCAGCCAGGTGCAGATCGCCAGAAGGCCCAGACCGGCCAAAAGCTGGTTGGCGGCACCGAAGATGCCCCAGATTTTCTGGAAGCCGTTCATGCCGAGGCCGATGCCCAGTATTACAGTGATGACCGTAGCAACATAAGGGTTGACCAGGAGCTTTTTCCAGCCGCCGGTGATATCGTCTACAGTCTGCCCCGGCTTCAGCCACAGCTCCTGGAACATAAAGCGTCCCACGCGGGTCGCCGTATCAAGAGAGGTCAGGCAGAAGGCAGAATAGGTCAGGACCAGCAGGGTGTACATGATGTGCTCCAGCCCGTCAAGGCCCGGAATGCTGGCAGCCATTGCGGCAATGCCGCCGGCAAAGATATCTGTAACACCCTTGGTATGCCCGGTTTCCCTGGCATAGGCAATGGCACACAGGGTCAGGATAGCCAGTACACATTCCAGCAGCATGGAGCCGTAGGCGATAGGACGGGCATCGGACTCTTTGTCAAGCTGCTTGGAGGTGGTGCCGGAGGAAACCAGGGAATGGAAGCCGGAGATGGCACCGCAGGCTACCGTGGTAAAGAGAATAGGGAATAAATACTGCATGCCGTTCTTTGTCTCAATGGCAAAGCCGGTAAAGGCAGGGAAGGATTCAGGATTGATATCCGGATGGGCACCGATGACGCCCACAAAGGCAACAATCAGCATGGCATACAGCAAAAAGGAGCTGAGGTAGTCACGGGGCTGCAGCAGAATCCAAACCGGCGTAACCGATGCAACAGCGATATACAGTCCCACAATGTACATCCAGGTGGTGGTGGAGAAATAAAGAGGATGCCAGTTCATGCCCAGCACCAGACAGAGAACGATTGCACAGATGCCTAAAACCGTGGTGACGCTCATGGAGCAGTGCTTCTGATAGACAAAGAAGCCAAAGACTACAGCCACAGCGATAAAGAGCATGGAAACCATTGCCACGGAGGCCTGAGTCTGGCTGGCAGCCACATCAATGACACCGTCCTTCATCACAGCACCAAAGGTACTGGCAACGATGGCACCAAAGGCTGCTACTACCAGGATGATTGTCAGATAGGTAAATACTGTAAAGAGCACCTTGGCACGGCGGCTCATATTTATATCAATGATTTCACCGATGGACTGGCCCTTGTGGCGGATGGAGGCAATCAGTGCGCCGAAGTCATGGACGCCGCCAAAGAAGATGCCGCCGATAAGCACCCACAGGGTAACCGGCAGCCAGCCGAAGATGGAAGCTGCTATCGGACCGGTAATCGGACCGGCACCGGCAACAGAGGAAAAGTGATGTCCCATCAGGACGGGTGCCTTGGCAGGGACATAGTCCATGCCGTCAGTCATAGTATGGGCAGGAGTCGGTGTCTTGTTGGTTTCATCGACGCCCCATTGTTTGCAGAGCCAGCGGCCATAGAAGGTATAGCCACAGGCAAGCAGTGCTGTACAAAGCAGTAAAAGTACAAGCGTGTTCATTTTTAAGAAACTCCCTTCAAGAAAACAGTATTTTTTCCAGATTCTTTTTCATGCATTTTCCGGCTTTGTTGGTGATGATGCTCCGGTCTGCCGCCTGACAGGCAGCAAGGCGGACATCCAGCCAGCCGTGGAAAGAGAAAAGGAAGGTCTTGTGGATGCTGCACTTCTTCAGAGCCTGCAGAGCCTCCGGCTCACAGGAGCCGCAGATGAAAACAGGCGTAACATAAGTGTACATGTGCCCCGAGCCGATGTTGGCGAGCTTCATGCCCTCCGTGCGGGATTGCTCCAGACAGGTCCGGAACAGCTCCGGGGTCAGGACAGGCACTTCATACAGAAAAATGAATTCCTCTGAATTGGCAGTCCACAAATTGGCCTTGCGGGAGATAAGATATTTTTCAGCCTGCTCATAGTATTCGCACAGAGCATGGAGGGGCAGCTTCTCATCATCATATATAGTAATGTTATAATACCTGCGGTAGCTGTCCAATAAACGGTTCGTCAATTCCCTGAGCGTTTGAGCCATGTTAAAAAATCTTCCCCTTTTTCTGAAATTCGTTAGATTATAACACACTTGTAAAGTAGTGTAAAGAACATATAAAGAAAAAATCCTATTGTGCTTTATTAATGATACTTATATCTTTCGGAGGAAGACAATAATTAAAAAAACAGGAAAGGTCTGCAAATAAACAACAAAGATAGTAAAAAAATATTACACAAGGAAAGTTTTACTGGGAAAATTGTTAATTATCCGCCAGTTTGTTGAAATAGTCTGTCAGATTGGGTATAATATAAAAACTATGTAATGAGGCTGACCTCTGTACTGCATAGCTTTTATTGAATGATTTGAACCAAAAAAGGGAGGAATTTCCTTGCTGATGAATGGAGCACAGGCTGTTTTGGAAAGCCTGAGAAGAGAAAAGGTTGAAGTGATATTCGGTTATCCCGGCGGTGCCGTACTGGATTTGTATGACGCCCTGTACAAGACGAAATACCCTCATATTTTGACCCGCCATGAGCAGGGAGCTGTCCATGGTGCTGATGGCTATGCCAGGGCTACCGGCAGGGTGGGTGTCTGCTTTGCCACCTCCGGGCCGGGAGCGACCAATCTGATTACCGGCATTGCCACCGCCAACATGGATTCAATTCCGCTGGTCTGCTTTACCGGACAGGTGGGCAATCCCTTCATTGGCAAGGATTCCTTTCAGGAGGCGGATATTGTCGGCATCACGACGCCTATTACCAAGCACAATTATCTGGTCAAGCAGGTGCAGGATCTGCCGCGCATTATCAGGGAAGCATTCTTCATCGCTGCCACCGGGCGTCCGGGACCGGTTGTAATTGATATTGCCAAGGATGTATTTACGGCGGAGCTGGATTATGAGTATCCGGAGAATGTGCACCTGCCGGGCTACAGCGGCGACTTTACCGGGGATGAGGCCCAGGTGGAGGCGGCGGTGGAGGCTTTGAAGGAAGCCAGGCGTCCGCTGGTTTTCCTCGGGGGCGGCGTGACTCTTTCCGGGGAAGCGGCTCTGCTTCGTTCTGTCCTGCAGACTACCCGTATTCCGGCAGTCAGCTCTCTGATGGGTTTGGGCTGCGTTCCATCCAGCCAGGATGGCTTTTTGGGCATGGTGGGAATGCACGGCTCCTATGCTGCCAATATGGCGGTACAGGAATGCGATCTGCTTATTGGTATCGGCGTGCGCTTTGATGACCGTGTCATCGGCAGGGTGGCTGAATTTGCACCAAAGGCCAGGATTGTCCATTTTGATGTGGACAGGGCAGAAATCAACAAGAATGTTCGGGCAGATTTCCCTGTTGTCGGTGATTTGCGCTGGTCGCTGCCGGTCTTTGCGCATCTTCTGCAGGAAAGTGCGGAGGATTATATCGGGCGGTACAGCGTATGGCGCAATTATGTCATGGAAATGAATGACAAATATCCTTTTGCCTACAAGACCCATGCGGAGTATATCATGCCGCAGGAGCTGATTGAAAAGGTCAGCAGCCTGGTGGATGATGATACTATCGTAGTCACGGATGTAGGCCAGCATCAGATGTGGGCGGCACAGTTCTTCAACAGCCGCAGGCCCCGTCAGTTCCTCACCTCCGGCGGGCTGGGAACCATGGGCTATGGGCTGCCTGCTGCCCTGGGCGCCAAGCTGGGCTGTCCGGAGAAAAAGGTGGTGCTCTTTACCGGAGACGGCAGCATCATGATGAACTGCCAGGAGATGTCCACAGCCGCTGACAACAATATCGACATCAAGGTGGTGCTGCTCCACAACCGCGTGCTGGGCATGGTCAGCCAGTGGCAGAGAATGTTCTACGGCAAGCGCTATTCTCAGACCCTGCTGGGAGGCAGGACGGATTTTGTCAAGCTGGCAGAGGCGATGGGCATGAGGGCTTGCTGCATCGAAAAGCCTGAAACACTGGAGCCGATGCTGCAGGAGGCACTGGCTTCTGACGGTCCGATGCTGATTGATGTCATGCTGCCGGGCAATGAGGATGTTTTGCCAATGGTGGCACCGGGAGCATGTCTCAGTGATATGGTTTTGGAGGGAGAAAAGGCATGAAGAAATATATTTTAGCAGTCCTTGTGGACAACAAACCCGGTGTCCTGACGCATGTATCGGGACTGATTAGCCGGCGTGCCTTCAATATTGAGAGCATTTCCGCAGGCTATACCGAGGAGCGGGATGTGACCCGCATCAATATCGAGGTATGCGTGGAGAGTGCCTGTGAGCTGGAGCAGGTAGTCAGCCAGCTTGGCAAGCTGATCGATGTCATCAAAATCGTCAACTTGGGCGAGGCCGATTCAATCGTACGGGAGCTGGTGCTGCTGAAGGTCAGGGCGCAGAAGGAGACCCTTTCTGATATCCGCAACATCGTGGACATCTTCCGGGGCAAAATAGTGGATGTCAGCCCCGAAAATGTGGTGATTGAGCTGACCGGCTCCAGAAGCAAGATTGATGCCATCTGTGAAATGCTGGCGGAATTCCAGATTATCGAGATTGCCAGAACGGGAGCGATTGCCCTTTCCCGCGGACCTGTGCCTGTAAAAAATATGTAAGATAAATCTTGACATTTTTCCTGTAAATGGCTACACTGTTAATAACGGATAATCGTTATCCATTATCAAAGATGTGTGTTATTCTATTTGTGGGAGGTAATTTTTATGGAATTGAAAGATTCAAAGACTCTGGAGAATTTGAAGGCTGCTTTTGCAGGAGAATCACAGGCTCATACCAAATACCAGTATTTCGCTTCTCAGGCCAAGAAGGACGGCTATGTTCAGATTCAGAACATTTTTACGGAGACTTCTCACAATGAGAAGGAGCATGCCAAGATCTGGTACAAGCTCATCCATGATGGTGTAGGCACTACCGCGGAGAATCTGAAGGATGCTGCCGAGGGCGAGCATTATGAGTGGGATTCCATGTATCCTGGCTTTGCCAAGGTTGCCCGCGAGGAAGGCTTTGACAAGATTGCAAATCTCTTTGAGGCTGTGGCTGCTATTGAGAAGGAGCATGAGGAACGCTACAAGCTGCTCGTAGTCAATGTAGAGCAGGACAAGGTTTTCAAGACCAATGAAAAGGTTATCTGGCAGTGCTCCAACTGCGGCTATGTATGCACCGGCAAGCAGGCTCCTCAGGAGTGTCCTGTATGTGCGCATCCTCAGGCTCATTTCGTTGTATTGGACGAGACCTACAAGCGCTGAGAAGCAGTTTATCATACAGATATCAAGGCTGTCCCTTTGGGGGCAGCCTTTTTTGCTGCCTATGAAAGCTGTCTGCGGAAAATACACCAAAAAGAGGCTCCGCCCCTGCCGGGGTGAAGCCTCTTCGCTTGAAAGATATCAGGTTTTACTTGCTTTTCTTGCCTTCGTCCTTGGCCTTTATCTTTTCTTCGGCATTTTTCTTTTTGGCGGCGTTCTTTTCTGCCAGGCGCTTTTCCTGCTCCCGCTTGGCATAATCCACGCTGATGCTCGCCATCTTGTGCTTGATGGACATCATCGGATGGCGCAGGAACATGCCCTTGCTGACTGAGGACATGATTTTCATGAATTCCTTGTTCTGGCTGCTGCCGAAGCACTGCTGCTCACAGCGGTCGCAGATAGGCTTGGTGATGCCGTATGGGCAGCGGTTGATTTTGGTCATCACTGTGGCCAGGAGAGCCGTGCACTTCGGGCAGAGCTTGTCGCCCTTCGTGCTGTGATGCTTGCTGCAGTATACGCCAAAGGTCTTTTTTATATTGGCTTTTTCCTGAGGAATGGTGTTCTTGACCTCCGGCTGTTTTTTCTTTGGTAAAAATCTGTCAAAAATGCTCATTTGATTACTCCTTTTATGAATCAGCACAATGCTGTATATTGCCATCTATAAATTTTACTTTGAATCGGCCATAATTGCAAGCAGTAAATAGTTCCGTCAGGCAGGTTAATTTTTGACAGGTCTATTTTATTATTGCAATCTGCAAAAAATAGTCATATAATGCTTTCTATAAATGTGCTGAAATACAAAAATACAAAGACAGTGTACATTGAGGGCGGTCGGCACATTTTGCGTCCAATGCAAGGGCTGTGCTGCATTATGTACACTGCATGAGGAAGCCGCAAGGGACCTCATGAGAAGAATAGGAGTTGTTATGAAAAGCTTTCGCTTAACTGAAGAAGAAATGGATTATCTCGCTGAGAGGTATCCGACCCCGTTCATGGTAGTATCTCTGGAAAAGGTGGAGGAAAATTATCATTATCTTCGCCGCCGGTTGCCTCAGGTAAAGGTTTTTTATGCCATCAAGGCAAATTCGGAGCCGGCAGTTCTGCAGCGTCTGGCAGCCCTTGGCTCGAATTTTGATGTTGCCTCAGAAGGAGAAATCAGGCTCATGCAGTCACTGGGAGTTGATGGCAGCCGCATGATTTATGCCAATCCGGTGAAGCCCGCTGCGAGTATCAGAATGGCGGCAGGTGCGGGGGTGGACAAATTTACCTTCGATGATGAAAGCGAAATACCCAAGCTGGCTGCAAATGCTCCAGGGGCCCAGGTGTTGGTGCGGGTGCAGGTGGAGAATGATGCGGCCGTGGTGAATCTGAACGAAAAATTCGGGGTGGTGCCGGAGCTGGCGCTGCCGCTTTTGCATAAAGCCTGCAGGGCAGGGCTGATGCCGGCTGGCATCTGCTTCCATGTGGGCAGCCAGTCGCTGACGGCTGAGGCCTACGGCAGGGCACTGCAGCTGTGCCGCAGACTCTTTGATCAGGCCAGGGCCGAGGGCATGGCTTTGAAATATCTTGATATAGGGGGCGGCCTGCCTGTGCCGGAAAGAGGTCAGGCAGAGCCGGATCTGGACGGGATGACTGCTTCTATCCGGCAGTCACTGGAGGAGCTTTTTCCCGAGGTGGAAATCTGGTCTGAGCCGGGGCGGTATATGTGCGGCACAGCGGTCAATTTGGTGAGCACTGTGATAGGCACCAAGCTCCGTGGGGGTCAGCCGTGGTATGTGCTGGATGACGGCCTGTACGGCAGCTACAATGGTATTGTCTTTGACCACTGGAGCTACAAGCTGGAGTTTTTTCGCCGGGGTGAGCTGATTCCGTCAGTTTTTGTCGGTCCAAGCTGTGATTCCATTGATGTGGTCGCCCGGGATTTCCCGGCGCCGAGGCTGCAGGTAGGGGACAAGGTGCTCAGCCCTGAGGTCGGCTCCTATTGCTCGTCTGCTGCCACCAGCTTCAACGGCTTCCAGCCTGCCAAGACTGTGGTCTATGAGGAACAGCTGGCAGCAGGGGCCAGGGAAGCCGTCAGTTAAGCAGTTTTCATAATAAAATAAGCGCCGGTGCAGATTTTCAGGAAAAATTGCACCGGCTTATTTTTGTGTGCTTTACATAATTTTGTAGCATGTTACTATAAAATTTTTGAAATCTTTGATAAATGTAACGGAATAATGTAAAATAGGAAGCATTAGAAGTAGTTTTGTATGGGAGATATAAAATGGAGCTTTCAAGTGACATGGAGCAGTTAGGTGAACAGCAGCTGAGAGAGGTTTTTCAGAATACTGTTGACGCTATGGAAAACAGCAAGGAGCAAATCTTTGAAATATATGAGAATACCAGAAATGATGTAGAAGAAGCCAGAGCTATGCTGAATGAGCTGAAGGCAGAAACCCGCAGGCTCCAGGATGAGGTGGATGTACTGGCGCATTGCGAGCAGCGGGAAAAGCAGCATCTGGTGACGGTCAGCAGCAACTTTGCCAATTATTCCGAGGCCAAGATCCGTGAAAGCTATGAGGCGGTAAAGGATATTCAGGTGCGGCTGGCACTGGTGCGGGAAAAGGAATTCCAGTCCCGGCGCCAGCGTGACAAGCTGGAGCTGCGCTTGCGGGGCATGGAGCAGACGCTGATGATGGCAGAAAGACTGGCAACCAAGCTGGGAACGGTCGTCAGCTATCTTACCTCACAGATCAGCAATGTGGTGGCACAGATGGATATTGCCTCCAAAAACAAATTTCTGGGGGTGCGCATCATCAAGGCCCAGGAGGATGAGCGCCTGAGAGTATCCCGGGAAATCCATGACGGACCTGCTCAGGAGCTGGCAAATCTGATTTACCAGGCATCTATCTGCGAACGGCTGGTGGATACCCGTCCTGAGGAGGCCAAATCCGGGCTGCAGGAGCTGCGGCGCCAGATCAGGCTTTGCCTGGTGGATGTGCGCCAGATAATTTTTGATATGCGTCCGATGTCCCTGGATGATCTGGGGCTGGTGCCTGCGCTCAGGCAGCTGGTGGGCAAGCTGGAGGAACGCCAGTCCCTGAAAACGGATTTTCAGGTCATCGGCAGTGAAATCACCTTTGAAAAGCATGTAGAGGTTACGCTGTTCAGGATTATCCAGGAGGCACTGAACAATATCCATCGTCATGCGGAGGTCAAGGAGGGCAAGCTGCGCCTGCTGTTTTCCCAGAATGAGCTGTCCATCCTGGTTTCTGATGAGGGCAAGGGCTTTGATGCAGAGGAAAATGAGGAGCTGCGCAAAAGCGGAACGGGCTACGGACATTTTGGCATACTGGGCATGGAGGAGAGGGCCAAGCTGATAGGCGCATCCATATCTGTATTGTCCAAGCCGAATGTGGGCACCAAGATACATATCAAGCTGTCTTATCCGGAAGCAGCCAGAGAATAAGCTGATGGAAAATAAACATACATTGAATCAATTTGAGGCGCCGGTTTCTGCTGCAATGACGGATTATGCAAGGGACGGCGCTCTTGCTTTTCATACACCGGGGCACAAGCAGGGGTTGGGGGCACACCGGCTGCTGCGGGAGCTGATTACGGCGGAGGGGCTGCGCCAGGAGGTTTCCCTGATGGAGGAGCTGGACGACCTGCATGAGCCTGAGGGCTGCATCAAAAGGGCAGAGGCCCTGGCTGCCGAGCTGTGGGGCGCACAGGATACGCTGTTCATCATCAACGGTACTACAGGCGGGATTCATGCCATGCTGCTGGGCACGCTGGCGCCGGGAGATGAGGTGCTGGTGCCCAGAAATGCCCATCGTTCTATTATAGGCGGCATCATCCTGGCAGGGGCGGTGCCTGTGTACATTCAGCCGGAGCTGGAGCCTGCTCTGGGGATTGCCATGGGCCTGAGCGTGAGAAATGTCCGCCGGGCGGTGACAGAGCATCCTCATGCCAAAGCACTGCTGGCTGTATATCCGACCTATTATGGTTTTTGCTGCGATTTGCAGGCCATAGCAGTGCTGGTGCATGAACGGGGCATGCTGCTTTTGGTGGATGAAGCCCACGGTGCCCATCTGCGTTTTTCTGACAGGCTGCCTTCGCAGGCGCTGGAGCTGGGGGCTGATGCCGTGGCTCAGAGCACCCACAAGCTCCTCGGCTCCCTGACGCAGACCTCCATGGTGCACATAGGAAGCGGCAGGGTTGATAGGCAGCGTATCCGTCAGGCGGCGGGACTCCTGCAGTCCACCAGTCCCAATCAGCTGCTGCTGGCCTCGCTGGATATAGCAAGGCTGCAGATGGCGGAGGAGGGCGGGGAACGCCTGGCAGGAGCCGTCCGGCTGTCAGAGAGGCTGCGGGCTGCCGTCAACAGTATTGATGGACTGTACGGTCCCGGGGAGGAATTGTGCAGCAAGGCTGAGGACAGGGGAGCAGCGGCAATGGATGCTGCCAAGCTGACGGTCAATCTGGACGGTCTGGGTATCAGCGGCCAGGAGGCAGAGCTGGTGCTCAGGCACAGGTATAAAATCCAGTGTGAGCTGTCTGACCCCAGGAATCTGCTGTTTATCATGTCCATGGCAGATACGGAGCGGGAGGCGGAGCGCCTTTTGGCGGCCCTGAAGTCTCTGGCAGGGGAATATGCAGGAGCAGGGAACAGGGAGCAGGTCAACATGGCTGCCATGCCGGTGCCGATACAGCGGCTGAATCCCCGGGAGGCGTTTTTTGCCCCGGTGGAGACGGTGCCTCTGGAGCAGGCAGCAGGCTGCATTGCGGCGGAAACAGCGGCCTTTTATCCGCCCGGTATTCCGCTGCTTTGCCCGGGAGAGGAGATCACCCGGGAGGTGATTTCCTATATCAGGCATTATCAGGCAATGGGGCTGCGCCTTTCCGGGCCTGCCGACGGCAGCCTGCACAGGATTAGGATTTGTAAAGGACATAAGATTGATGGCTAAGGGAAAACTGATTACAATAGAAGCCGGGGATGGTTCCGGCAAGGCTACGCAGACCCAGGCTCTTTATGACAGGCTGCGGGCAGAGGGCTATGACGCAGTGAAGGTGGAATATCCTGATTATCAGTCGGATTCCTCCGCTCTGGTCAGGATGTATCTGGGAGGAGCCTTCGGCGGCAAGGCAGAGAATGTCAGTGCCTATGGAGCGTCTGCGTTTTTTGCAGTTGACCGTTATGCTTCCTATCTGCTGAAGTGGAAGGATGCCTACGAAAATGGCGCGGTTATCCTGGCAGACAGATATACCACCTCCAATATGGCACATCAGGCGGTGAAGCTGACAGATGCCGCGGAGAGGGAGAAATTCCTCGGCTGGCTGCAGGACTTTGAATTTGGCAGGCTTGGCCTGCCTGTGCCGGATGCAGTGGTTTTTTTGGATATGCCGCCGGAGGTCAGCGACAGGCTGATTGCTGCCCGGGCTGCAGGTGAGCCAGCCCGTCAAAAGGATATCCATGAGAAGGACAGCGCCTATCTGCGGCGCTGCCATGCGGCCTACAGCGCAGTAGCGGACAGGTACGGCTGGCACAGGGTGCCGTGCAGCCAGGATGGCCGTGTCAGGAGTGTTGAAGCCATCCATGAAGATGTGTATAATGCCGTCAGGGATATTCTGCAGACTGAGGTCCCTGTTTTTTAGACATTTGGATATTTTGTGTGAATTTGATGCGAGGGAAGATATGTTATGATAAAGGAAGTTCTGGTTGTTGAGGGAAAAATGGATGTGGTGGCAATCAATAAAGCCGTAGAGGCGGACTGCATCATCACGGAGGGGTTCAATTTGAAGCCTGGTGCTTTGGATTCCATTGAAAAAGCATACAAAAAGCGGGGCATCATTATTTTGACAGACCCGGATTCGGCAGGCGAGCGGATTCGGCGTTTTTTGACCCAAAGATTTCCGGATGCCAAGCATGCCTTCGTGCCTCGTGAGGATGCTACCGCCAACAATGATATAGGCATAGAGCAGGCATCGCCGGAGGCTATCCGCACAGCTCTGGCAAAGGTACGGACGATGGAATGGTCGCCCCAGAACAATTTTACCGGTGCAGATTTGCTGCAGGCAGGCATCAGCGGCTTTCCGGCAGCAGCCGAGCGCAGAGCCAGGCTGGGGGCCGCTCTGGGGATTGGCTATGCCAATGCCAAGACCTTTTTGCGGCGGCTGAATCATTACGGCATTACCCGAGAGGAATTTGACAGGGCTCTGGCAGAGCTTTGAGACTTTGGAAAGGTAGATATAAATGACTGATACAACAAAATCCACCCAGCCGGTGATTGCTGACCCTCAGGTCACCCGCCATATCATGAAGGCCTTCAATCTGCGGGCTGCCAAGAAGCTGGGACAGAATTTCCTGGTGGATGCGGGGATTGTGCAGGGGATTGTAGAGGCGGCAGAGGCAGGGCCGGGAGACAGGATTCTGGAAATCGGCCCGGGCATCGGTACTCTGACACAGGGGCTGGCAGAATCAGGAGCAGAGGTTACGGCTGTGGAGCTGGACAAGAAGCTGCCGGCAGTTTTGGCAGAAACACTGGCCGGCTATGACAATGTCACCATTGTGCCGGGGGACATCCTTAAAGTCAATATTCCAGAGCTGATGGGCAGCCAGCCCTTCAAGGTAGCTGCGAATCTGCCATACTACATTACGACGCCTATTCTGATGGCTCTTTTGGAGCAGCATCTGCCGATCACCCTTTTGGTGACCATGGTGCAGAAGGAAGTGGCCCTTCGCATGACCGCTCAGCCGGGCAGCAGGATTTACGGAGCCCTGTCGGTCGCCGTTCAGTATTATACCAGACCGCAGATTGCCTTTGATGTGCCGCCCCGCTCCTTTATCCCGGCACCGGAGGTAGATTCGGTGGTTATTGTCTGCAGGGTGCGGGAAAAGCCTGCGGTAGAGGTGAAAAGCGAGAAAATGTTTTTCCGTGTGGTCAAGGCGGCCTTTGGGCAGAGGCGCAAAACCATTGCCAATGCCATGAAGGGAGCCGGCTTCCAGGCGGAGCAGATTGCTGCGGCTTTGGAGAAATGCGGGCTGGACAGCAAGCGCCGGGGAGAAACCTTTTCCCTGGAGGAGTTTGCCAGTCTGGCAGACGCGCTGACTGTTTGATAGAGAAAGGCATGAGCCATGATTTTTGATAATCACTTACATACGAAATTTTCCTCTGATTCTCAGATGACTATCCGGGAGGCACTGCAGGCGGCTGAAAAGCTGGGGCTGGGTCTGGTGGTGACGGAGCATTGGGATTATGATTATATTGATACCAAGAACTATCAGGATATGGATTTCCGCTTTGAGCCGGAGGCTTATTGGGAGGAATACGGCAGCTGCCGCGGCAGCACCCTGCAGCTGGGAGTCGAGGTCGGGCTGACCGGCAGCAGCCGCAAGGAGAATATAGACTTCCTGCAGCGTGCTCCCTTTGATCAGGTAATAGGCTCGATTCACACCATAGACATGCTGGATTTGTATTATCCGGATTTTTATGAGGGCAAAACAAAACAGGAGGCCTATGGCGAATATCTGACGGTTATGGCGGAAATGATCAGGGAAAATCCCTATATTGATATTTTGGGACATATAGATTATATCTGCCGTTATGCACCATATCCGGAAAAGCTGATGAAATACGCCGATTTTTCTGATCTGCTGGAGGAGGTGCTGCGGGCAGTCCTGGAGACAGGTACGGTATTGGAGCTGAATACCCGCCGCCTGGGAGACAGGGCGGCACAGAAGGCGCTCCTGCCGGTCTATCGGCGCTACCGGGAGCTGGGCGGCAGATATATCACGCTTGGCTCTGATGCCCACACCGCAGAAAACATCGGGATGAACTTTCAGCAGGCACTGGATATGGCTGCTGCCCTGGAGCTGCAGCCGGTGACCTTCAGTGAGCGGCAAATGCTGTACTGCAGATAAAAACAGGCATAAAAAATTCTGGTCAGCAGCAAAGAAGCTGCTTTCCAGAATTTTTTTGTTGGTACGGGCTGCCCGGTGCTCTTACAGGTGCACCAGCAGGCTTGACGGGTTGAATTTTATCTTGAAGCAGAGAGCACCAAGGTCATTGCCGTCGATGATGGACTGGATAAAATCACGGCCGTAGTCGCTTGACTCTACCGTCAAAGGCGTCTTGAGCAGCTGATGTCCGGGGTCGGCAAAAATAATCAGCTGAGGATATTGAGTCATGCCGACATGCACCATCTTAACAATGCCGTAGCCCAGGGAGGTTTTCAGTACCGTGCCCACAGGATAGAGTGCCACATGGTCGAAGAAAACATTCAGCAGGTGCGGATCGAACTGCCTGCCGGAGCATTTTGTCATGATTTTGTAGGCAATATGAGGCGCATAGGCTTTTTTGTACGGTCTTTGGGTGGTAAGGGCATCATAGACATCGGCAATGGCGACTACCTTGGCAAATTCATGGATTTCCTCATCCATCAAATGCTGGGGGTAGCCTGAGCCGTCCAGATGCTCATGGTGCTGGTAGGCAATGGCAGCGATGCTGTCCACATCAAGGCTGCTGCCGGAGACCAGCTGCTTCAGACGCTGGGCACCCCAAAGTGGATGACGGCTGATAGACTCGAATTCATCGCTGGTCAGGGCAGTGGGCTTGTTCAGGATATCCAAAGATACATTCAGCTTGCCTATATCATGCAGGAGCGCTCCCATGGTGAGAGTCAGCAGATCATTCTTGGAATAATGGCACAGCAGGCCAATCAGAGAGGAAAGGGCCGCCACATTGACCGAATGAGCAAAGGTATAATCGTCGTACAGCCTGATGTCCGTTATCTGTACCAGATTTTCCGGCTGGTCAATCAGGTTGGCGATGATGTTCTCTGATGATTCCAAAAGAGGCGGAATATCTATTTCCTTGTTTTGCTGCAGCCTGGCATAGGTGTCATAAACCTGGTGGATGGCAGTGACTCTTGTATCCTCGCGGATGATGTCCTCAAGAGGAGGCAGCGGCAGGGCGGGGTCCAAGGAGGTTATGACCACGCTGGGGATGCCGATTTTCTTCAGCTTGTTTATATACTTGCCGCTCAGGGTTGTACCTCTGGTGAGATAGCTGGCACCGGTATGGTTGTAAATACTTTGGGCAGTCACCATGCCATCCCGCAGTCTGTTTATTGGTAGACGAATCATATACTAATCCTCATAATCACATACTGTTGCATATACTGCAATCGATATCAGTTTTCGGCGGGTACCTGCAAATATCCAGCAATCCATTGTCTTCGGCCGGCAGAAAGCACACAGCCTCTGCACCGGCACACCTAAGCCCCAATATTCTTCCGCTCAGCATGAATGATGCCTTTACTGAGGCCTGCAGGTTGTCTTTGTGAGAACACAGGTACCTTAGCAGGTATCTGCCATTCATAATATGCTATAAGCAATAACTATACGAATATAATAATACATTTTGAACAAAAATATAATAATACATTTTGAACAAAAATAAAATAATTTTTTTGCTGTTCATTGGATTTTAACAGAACTTGAGTCTATGGTATGGGGGAAAGCAGGCTGCGGCTATATTTCCTTGCGGCGGTCTGCTTCTTTTGATATACTAAAGCATGGTTTAGAAGATTCGTTTGAATTTGTGAGGAAAAGAGGAGTTTTTGCATGCGAGTAAGGCGGAGACGGCGCCGTAATTTTACCAGACTATATATTTTGCTGGGAGTGCTGCTGGCAATTTTTGCCTGCACTGTGGCAGCTTACTGTACAGGCTCCGGGTCGCAGGAGCCTGCCGCAGCCCAGTCAGGCATTGAACGGCCGGAGGAATATCTGCATATCATGGTCATGGGCGTAGACAGACGCAGTGATGATGCGGGCCGCAGCGATACATTGATGGCAGTCACCGTCAACAAGACGGCGGGCACAGCCCAGATTCTGTCTTTGCCTAGGGATACCCGTGTGCAGATTGAAGGCAATGGCTATGACAAAATCAATCATGCCTACGCCTTCGGCGGCTCGAAGCTGACCCGCAAAACGGTGGAGTCTCTGCTGGGAGTACCGATGGATTATTATGTCCTGATTGATGTCAAGGCATTTGAACGGATCATTGATGCTATGGACGGCATTGATATAGATGTGGAAAAGCGGATGTATTATGAGGACCCATGGGATGACAACGGAGGTCTGGTCATTGACCTGTATCCGGGGATGCAGCATCTGACCGGTGACAAAGCTATCCAGTATGTGCGCTACCGGGACGGCGAGGGTGATATTGGGCGTATTGGCAGGCAGCAGCATTTCATGCGGGCCGTTGTGGAAAAAATGCTTTCCCCTGGTATTTTGCCTAAGCTGCCTCAGCTGGCGGAGGAAATCTGCTCAGCGGTGGAAACGGATATGTCTGTTTCGGAGATGGCGTCCCTTGCCAGGCTGCTGCCAACCATCAGAGAGCATGGCATGGAATCAGCCATGCTTCCGGGGCAGCCTGCTTATCTGGAGGATATCAGCTACTGGCTGCCTGACATCATGGCAGTACGGGAGCTGGTTGCCGCCCAGATGAAAACAGAGCTGACAGGCAGCGGCAGAGAATATGCTGAGGAATTGAAAAAACAGTATGAGACTTCGCTGCCTCAGGGACTGACCATTCTTTCGGACAGGCAGGAAAATGCCGGAGCCGGGACAGGGTCTGCGGAAACCGCAGAGCAGAATACCGCGCAGAGGAAGGAAAAGGCAAACAGCCCCGAGGAAATTTCGGTGCTTATCATCAATGACAGCGGCATCAACGGCGCTGCCGCCAGACTGGCAGAAAGGCTGCAGGGCAGGGGCTTCAATGTCACCGGGGTGGATACCGGGCGGAAAAATGACCGGGCGCATACCATTATCGTGACGGACAGCAGCAATACAGACTGGTTTTATGGCATGCCGTTCCCGTGTACAATTATGGCCGGAGGCGAGCCTGATGAGGCGGTCATCTACATTGGACAGGATTATGAGTGAGCCTTGAGGCGATAGAGGAGATAGAATGGGCAGCATAAAGGTAACAGGGCTGAGCAAGGCCTTTGGCATAGATGAGTTATTCCGGGATGTGAGCTTTGAAATCAAAAGAGGCGAGCGTGT
>JAQUZO010000129.1 GCA_028691285.1 Anaerovibrio sp.
GTGCTGCTTTGTACCGCAGCATTTATTTTTTTACCAGATTATACACTATCCTCTTTAGCACCCCAGCGCCCCTGAAGGTGCTCTTCTTTTTGTTTTATACTAAAAAAAATAACAAATGTCTACTGGTACTATTGTAAACTTGATATAGCTTTGATATAATATCCCTTGTATGTAGAAAAACATCTTTTTAGGGTGTACGGAGGTAGAAAGAAGAATGAAGAAAACTGAGAAGAACGGCTATTTCCTCGTGCGTGAGGAAATTTTACCAGAGGCCATAAAAAAGACGATTCGCGTCAAGGAAATGCTGAAGCGGGGAGATGCCCGCACCATCAACGAGGCTGTTGAGAAGATGGAGCTGAGCCGCAGTGCCTATTATAAATACAAGGACTATGTATTTCCGTTTTATGAGGCAAGTCAGAACAAGATTGTCACACTGACCTTTTTGCTGGAGCACAAAAAGGGTGTGCTGTCCAGTGTGCTGAATACCATCTCCAATGATTCCGGCAGTGTTCTGACCATCAATCAGGGAATACCGCTGCAGGGGGTAGCAAACGCCACAGTATCCATCGAAACCGCGAATATGTCTGTGGATCTGGAGGCGCTTCTGGATAAGCTCCGTATGGTAGATGGTGTGAAACGCATGGAGGTATTGGGACAGGCTGCTCAGTAAACAGCCGGGACCGATACGCCGTTCCGAGAGAGGAGAAGGTTGGGTATATGGCCAAAGAGATAAAGATAGGTTTGCTGGGTTCAGGCACTGTCGGCACTGGTGTTGTCAGAGTTTTGCGTGAAAATGCCGAGGACATCAGCAAAAAGGTAGGCGCAGAGCTTTCCATAAAAAAGGTTTTAGTAAGGGATACCAGCAAAAAGCGTGCATATTTAGAGGATGTGCAGCTTACAGACGATGCACAGGATATTATTGCTGACCCGGAAATTGATATTGTGGTTGAGCTTTTGGGCGGTCTGCACCCGGCCTTTGAATACATGCTGGCAGCCATGCAAAATGGCAAGCATGTTGTCACTGCCAACAAGGATGTAGTAGCGCAGCTGGGACATGAGCTCTTTGATGCAGCTGAACAGCATGGTGTCGAGTTCAAATTTGAGGCCAGTGTAGGCGGCGGTATCCCAATCATCACTCCTCTGAAGGAATGCCTTACAGGCAATCGCATCACTGAAATCATGGGCATTGTGAATGGCACGACCAATTATATGCTGACCAGGATGACAGAGGATGGTTCTGATTATGACAGCGTTTTGAAGGAAGCACAGGCCAAGGGATATGCTGAGGCAAATCCAGCTGCGGATGTGGAGGGGCTGGATGCTGCGCGCAAGGCAGCGATTTTGGCATCTATCAGCTTCAACAGCCGTATCGCTTTGGAGCAGGTTTCCGTGGAAGGCATCACCAATATTGAGCCTGCGGATATCAACTACGCCAATGAGCTGGGCTATGTGATCAAGCTGCTGGCTGTTGCCAAGGATTATGGCGAAAAGGGTGTGAATGTGCGTGTACATCCTGTATTTTTGCCGACCAGCCATCCTCTGGCTGCAGTCAAGGATGTTTTCAATGCTATTTTCCTGCGGGGCAACGCCATTGGTGATGCCATGTTTTATGGACGGGGTGCAGGCTCACTGCCGACGGCTTCGGCTGTGGTGGCGGATATCATCGGTGAAGCAAGGAATATTGTCAGCAAGGTGCCTGCTGTTATCGGCTGTACCTGTTACAACCATCGCAAGTTCTGCCCGCTGGAGGAGACGGAGTCCTCTTATTATGTGCGTCTGCATGTTGACGATGAGCCGGGGGTATTGGGTGCTATTGCGTCTGCCTTCGGCGAAAGCGGCGTCAGCCTGAAGTCTGTTATCCAGACCCGCAAGGTCGGTGACCATGCTGAGATTGTGGCGGTAACTCACATTGTACAGCACAAGCATTTGCAGGAGGCCGCCGATATATTGCAGAAGCTGCCTGTTGTGGACAGCATCCGCAGCATTATTCGGGTAGAAGAGGATTGAAGAGGCTGATATGGGAGGTCCTATGATGGAAGAAAAAAAAGTAAGAGTAAGAGTTCCCGGAACTTCAGCCAATTGCGGACCAGGCTTTGACTGCTTGGGGGTAGCCTGTACGATCTACAATGAGCTGGAGCTGACTCTGCTGCGGGAAAAAAAGCTGACAATCACTATCAGCGGTGACGGAGCAGAAAATATTCCCAGGGATGAACGGAATATCGTTTGGCGTTCAATTCAAAAGCTGCTGAAAAAGGTCGGCAAAGATGAGGAATATCAGGGAGCAGTCATCAACATGCTTAATGGAGTGCCTCTGTCCCGCGGTCTGGGAAGCAGCGCCACCGCTATTGTCGGTGGGCTGAAGGCCGCCAATGAATGCCTGGGCAGCCCTCTCAGCAAGCGTGAGCTTCTGCAGCTGGCTACAGAAATAGAAGGACATCCTGACAATGTTGCTCCGGCTATTTTTGGCGGCTTTACTGTCAGCATCGTACGCAGCGGCAGGCCGGAATGTTTTTCTCTGCTGCCCAAGCTGCCTCTGAAGCTGGTTGTCGTTGTGCCGGATTTCTTCCTGCCTACCAAGACAGCACGGGCGGTCCTGCCGGCAGAGGTTCCCATGAAGGATGCAGTTTTCAACATTGGCAGGGCAGCCATGCTGACGGCAGCCCTCTGCAAGGGAAACAAGGATTTTCTGCGCAGTGTATTTGACGATGCACTTCACCAGCCTTATCGAGCCAAGCTGATTCCGGGCATGTACGATGTGTTCAGGGCAGCCAGGGCAGCGGGAGCTTTGGGAGCAAGCATGAGCGGCGCCGGACCGTGCCTGATTGCCTTTACTGTCGAAAACGCAGATAAGGTGGGTATGGAAATGTGCAGGGTCTTTGCAGACAACGGGGTTGACTCTGAATATCATGTCCTGGACATTGATGAAAAGGGAGCTGTAGTAATTTAAGCGGTTTCTGTACCTGAGGGCTGGAATTATGTATAATGATTCTAGCCTTTTTTTGTCGAGATTTTGAAACAGGTGAGGATTGATGACGGAGCAGGAATTTGCAGACAGAGTGGAGCGCAGCGGCGGCAGGGTCTTTATAGTCGGCGGCTGGGTGCGGGATTTTCTGAGGAAAGCTGTCCCAAAGGACAAGGATTATGTGGTTGTCGGCATGGGCGGGGGCAGCTTTGGAGAGGTGTTTCCCGAGGCAAAGCTGATAGGCAGGGGGTTCCCGGTTTTTTTGCTGCAGCTGGAGGGAAAATACTGTGAGGTGGCAATGGCGCGCAGGGAGCGCAAGACAGGCAGCGGCTACCGTGGTTTTACAGCAGAGGCAGACCGGTCCATTACAATACAGGAGGATTTGTATCGGCGGGATTTGACTGTCAACAGCATGGCACTTGACCTTCAAACAGGAGAAATAATAGACAGCTATGGCGGCAGGACAGATTTGGCGGCAGGCGTGCTGCGTCCAGTATCCGAGCATTTTACAGAGGA
>JAQUZO010000030.1 GCA_028691285.1 Anaerovibrio sp.
TAGTATCATTAATATCCAGCATATAAAAACTCCTCTCGGATATAAAATATCATTTTTTGCGTACTTTACATTCTACAACAATAATTAAAAATATGCAATAGATTTCTGCACAAAAAAAAGGCGCCGGCTCAAGCGGCACATCCTCATGCTTTTTTGTCCAGCGCCCAGTTTTTGCACCAGCCTAAACGGTGATGCAGAGGTTTGCGCACATGCTTTCTACCAGCCTGCGTTCCTCCATGGTAGCCATCCGCCTGTCAAGCTCCAGGTCATCATAATCCCGGCGGTTCATGCACATGGCTGTAGCCATCATATCAGCAGTAAAAACACATCTGGTCCTGATGGCATTCAAGAGATACCCAATCATATCATCAGCCCCCTCTCAACTGAAAACATGGATAACAGCCGCTGAAAGCCGCTGTTATTTATTTGGGGTTGCTGTATAATTATAGCACCGAATACACCTCTGTGCAATATCATTTGAACCCATGTTTATTCAATGCAGTCCGCCTCGCATCACCTGTTCACCAGCAGGCGCCGCAGGATTTCCCGTTCACGCTGCGTAGCCTCTCTCACCTGAAACTCCAATTCCGCATAGGATTCCAAAGATATCCGCAGGAACTCTGCCATCATATCCATACTATAACCCTTGAGCTGCCGCTGACGGCCCAGCTGTTCAAGATTCATTCCATCTCACCTATCCAATAAAGCAATCTGTAATACCTGCACTGCCGGCCTCTCTGCCGACAGCATACGGTAGTATATTATATCGCAGGCTATTTGTAAAGCAAATTTTTCCTTTACAGCGCGTGACAATCCATCAGTGTCACCAAAACCACCGGCCTGCCGCCTGAATACTCAATGCTGCGGGAAATTTCCAGACGGCAGAGAACATATTTATCCCTGCGCAGATAGCGCAGCTTCATCCTCATCGGCTCATCACCGGCGCCGAAGTGCCTGAGTACAGCCTGTCTGTCCGTAAAGGCTTCATAAGCCTTTCTGTCATCTGGATAAATATAGTGGCTTTTGAAATTGGCTGCAAGCTCTGCGGCACTGACAGAATTCCTGTAAATATCCAGCCCGGCAGCTCTGTCCCTGTGCAGGATTTCAAAATTGCCGTTGCGGGCATTTACCTTGAGCACCAGCACAAACATCCTGTGCATCAGGGTCAGGGAATCTATCCTTCTCGAAGCATCTGCATGGGCCTGTTTCCAGGTAAACAGTATCCACGGTTCCTCCAAAGAAAAGTTTTTGGGCTGCATACATTCAAAGGTATACCATTGATAGCTGTTCTGCCGCTTGATGCGCAGGTCATACAATATCCTCAGCGTTCTGCTCAGCAGCTTTTCCCTGATAAATGCCATGCCGGTACGGCGGAGATATCCGGCAGCATCATCCGGATGCACATTGCCAGACTCAATACTGCTTTCAATATATTCGGTGATGGTATCCGGCCTGACTCCCGAACTAAAGCGGAAGCCGTCATCGCACTGAATGAAATGATATTCTCCCGTAAAGGGGTTTACCTCGGCAACCATAGCAAAATACTGCGCCAGATCACGCAGATAGGCAGCGCCTGATTTTCTGTTGGTAATGCCAGAGAGCGCTACATTGTTCTCATCCTCCAGCAAAAGCTCATATTCTGCAATCGGCATCGGACGGTAATAATGATAGCCCTGAGCAAAGCTGCAGCCAAGAGCGGACAGCATCTCACTCTGTTCCAGCGTTTCTACTCCCTCTGCAATGACCGCCAAATCAATCTGGCTTGCCATGGAGATAATAGAATTGATGATATTGCAGCCCTTGTCAAAATTTTCCCTGCTCATATCCAAAAAACGCATATCCAGCTTCAGGACATCTGCCTGAATATCCTTCAGCATATTCAGAGAGGAATATCCGCTGCCGAAATCATCAATGAGAATCTTGAAGCCCAGCCTGCGCAGTCCCTGCTCGGTCTCCCTGATGCTGGCCTCATTATGTATGTACGCAGTCTCCGTAATCTCCAGCTCCAGGAAGTCCACAGGAATATTGTATTTCTCCAGCAGCTGGGCAAAGACCTGCACCACATCCATTTCCTGGATGTCCCGCCGGGAAACATTGACAGAAACAGGCAGCATGCGCATGCCGTGCTTCTGCCAGCGCTGCAGCACCTGACAGACCTTTTCCCATATATACTTGTCCAGCTGTGTGATATAGCCGTTTTTTTCCATAGCAGGAATAAATTCCTCAGGGCTGATAATCTCTCCCGTGCTGCTGAGCCAGCGTACGAGAGCCTCTGCACCTATGATCCTGCCATCGCTCATCTGGCATCTCGGCTGCAAATAAAAGGTAAACTGCCCATTCTCCATCCCATAGGCTACCTTGGGCATCAGCTCCGTTTCCTCCAGCATCTGTCTGGCAAGCCCTTCATCAAACCAGAAGATGTTTGTCTTGAGCGTGCCTACTGCCTGATTGATGGCATTGATAGTATACTCAAATAAATCTGCTGCCCCGGCCGAAAAATTGTCTCTCAGGATAAAGCCGCCGAAAATCGGCCGGAAAACTTCGCTGTCCCTGGCATTTTTGACAATTTGCGTAGTGCTGTGACGGATATTTTCTGCCATAGCCAGATCCGCAGGAAAAAACACAGAAAAGGTATCCGGCTCCATATAGCCGGTTATTATTTCATATTTATTTATCAGCTCCTGAAAGAAGGCGGCTATATCAGCCAAAAGTCTCTCTTCCTCTACACGGCCATACCATTTGCCTAAATAATTGAAATGGTCTATTTTCATGGTCAGCATGCAGAAACCAGCATGCTTTTGGTTCAGCCGTTCATTCACCAAATATAAATAATCCCTTCTTTGAGGCAAGCCTGTCAAGGAATCCCGCTGTATCTTCATAAATTATTCTCCTTTGCAATATGTCTGATTATATCATGTTTCACTAGTTAATAACAGAAGGTTTTTGGTCGGGAACTCTTTGGGACTAATTTACCATCACAGCTGTATACCTCTTGCGAATCACTCTTAATTATGATATGATTGAATCCAATTTTAATTGTTTTATTATTTATAAATATTAGTAGCAGAGGCAGAGGCATGAAGCAATGAATAAAGAAAAAATAAAAGAATTTGCAGAGGCGACAGTTCAGGCGATTTTTCAGTCTACTGTGGCTGTTTTTTATGTGGATGTACAGCATGATTGGTTCAACTGTGTTCGCTGCTCAGAGAAAATCCAAAACCCTTTTCCGGAGGATGGAGTATTCAGTACTACCTGCAAGAAATTTATCGGCGAGGTCATTCCAAAATCCCACCAGGCAGACTGTACCCTGAAGCTCTCCTGTGAATATATCCGCAATCATCTGAACAGAGAAAATCCTGAATTTTCCCTGAAGCTGCCCACCTCCTACCATGAAGGCGAATGCTGGGTGCGGATATCTGTCACTCTGATTGATATGCTCAACAGCATTCCCCATCATGCTGTGATTGCAGTGCGCAACATCACCAAGGATTACATGGCAGAACAGCAGCGCAATGCCCTGATTTCCATGCTCAACACTAAAGTAACCCAGCAGGATGCGGATATTGCCCAGCAAAACCAGGAGCTTTTGAACAGCCGTGATCAGCTTTTTGAGCTGGCAGACGATCCGCAGCGCTCTGTTTTCCAGAACAATATGTACCGTGAGATGCTGCAGCTGCAGCAGGCGGGCGTCGTTGCCTATGACTGCGAGTCCCTGCAGCTGCTGTATATGAATGACGCCGCGCTTTCTCTCTATGAAATGCCTCCGGAGGAATATACTGACAAAACCCTGGATGTGCTCCGTGCCAAGGTACAGATTACAGACAGTACCCCTGCCGTAAGGGAAATGCCTATCCTGCGCCACACTGATACTACGGCTGTCATCAACTGTTCCATCTTCCATGATGACGGTGCAGTGTACTACATCACCATCACCTCCAAGAATATTGTTTTGGAAAACGGCCGGAACATCGTTATCGACATCATCAATGATGTAACGGAAAATGTGCTTGCCAACAAGCACCTGGAAATCAATTACTGCGCTGTCAACACTCAGCTGACCTCTGTCATGAATGCTTTGGCACATTTTGCCGATTACATATACCATGTCGATTTGACCGAGGGTGTCCTGACTGATAATTTTGTCTGCTCCAGCTCTCTGAAGCCTCTCGAATATGAGAATATCGAGATTCCCTGCAGCTATGATCATTTTATCCGCCATGCCACCGATTTTTTAGGGCTGGAATCTATCCGCTACAATGGCAGGAAGAATGTCCAGTGGAACTCCAAAACCCTGCTGAATGACTTTTACAGCGGCAATGCTACCTGCGAAATAGAGTTCTGGCATAAAAAAACCGATACCTATCACCGCATCATCGGACTGATTGAAGAGGATGCAATGACCAACCATGTCGTTATGACTGCCATCGGCAATGATATTACCACGCAGCGCAAGCAGGAATACGAAAGCCAGAAGCTGCTTGAAGAAGCACAGCAGGCTGCTGAAAACACTGCTGAAATGCTGAAAAAGGAACGCTTTGAGCTGCAGGCCAAGCACCGCTCCCTGGAAACAGCCTTTACGGAGCTGATGGAATTCAACAGCATTGTCCAGGGACTGCAGGCAATCTTTGACTCCTGCTATTATCTTGACGCTGAAAACAACACCTTTACAGAGGTCAAAAGCAACTGCCAGACGCAGAAATATTTCAAGATCAGCCAGGGTATCCGGGCTTCCATGGAAAAATATGCTGAGGCAGACATCAAGGCCGCACATCAGGCTGACTTCCTCCAGTTTGCGGATATGGATACTCTTTTCAGCCGCATCAAGGATAAGCCTTATATCGTCTTTGAATATGAATGCCATTCCTTCGGCTGGGTCAAGAGCTACCTGATTCCCGCCCGGTACAATCAGAGCTATCAGCCGACCCATTTTCTTTTCCTCTGCAAAATCATCGACGAAGAAAAGCTCCGCCAGGACCATCTGCGCAAACTCGCAGAGGTAGACGGCCTGACCGGCATCAGCAACCGCCGTACCGGCGAAAAAAGGATTGCCAATTATTTGGCATCGCATCAGGCAGGAACCTTCGGTATCCTTGACTGTGATGATTTCAAGGGCATCAACGATCACTGCGGGCACGGTACCGGCGACAAGGTGCTCATCACCATTGCCAACAGTCTGCTGGAGGCCTTTGGCAGAGAAAATGTCGTATTCCGCCTTGGCGGCGATGAGTTTTCTTTCTATCTGGTAGGCTGTACCTCCAAAGCCATGCTGAAGGCAATGACCACCAAATTTTTTACCATCCTGAACGCTATTTATATACCTCAGCTGGAGGAGCGTAAAATCTCCGTCTCTATCGGTGCCGTCATCTACGACGGAAAAGCCTCTATCTCCTTTGAGGAAATTTATGCCTGTGCAGACCGGCACATCTACGAAAGCAAAGCCTTTCCCGGCAATCGTCTTACCTGCTGATAACAAAAAAGAGGCCGAGATGAAACCCAGCCTCACATTTGTCAGCGGAAACCATCCGCTGCAGAATATTTTTTTAATTGAATCAGACCGAAAGCCGTTCCCTGGAAGTAACATCAGGTTATTTCCAGGGATTTTTTATTGCCGGAAGCTTTCCGGACAGCTCCCCTGGAGCAATCCTGGAAAGGCCCTAAAATTTCCTGATATAATCACCTATGACCGCCGCTACCTGCAGCGGGCTCAGCTCACTTGTATCAACCTGATAATCCGCCTGTGCATACATGGGCTGACGCTCCGCCAGCAATGCCTCGACAGCCGCCCTGCGATCACCCAGCTCTACCGCTCTGGCATCCAGCACCGGGCGGCGTCCCTGCCTGCCGGTGCGCTCCATAATGACATCAACATCCGCTGTCAGGCAGACAATCTTGCCGGTAGCCTTGAGCAGTGCCGTATTTTCAGGATTTTTGATAGTGCCGCCTCCTGTGGAGATAACCACATTTTTTTGACCCGACCAGTACTGCACCATTTCCTTTTCCCTGTCCCGGAACCATGCCTCTCCGTATTTTTGGAACATAGCAGGAATCGTCATGCCGTATTTATTCTCTATTTCTTTGTCCAAATCTACAAAACGGCAGCCGAGATGCTGTGCCACGGTCTTGCCGCAGCTGGATTTGCCTGTTCCCATAAAGCCAATCAGAACAACATTTTTCATTCTACCACCTCATGCAGCTCAGGCCTGCACTCTTGCTCGGTAGGATTCAAGCGCTGACAGCAGGTCACACATGGCATCGCCGCCGAACTTGTCCAGCACGGCTTCAGCCAGCACGATTGCCGTCATTGCCTCACCCACTACAGATGCTGCAGCTACCGCGCACACATCACTGCGCTCCTTGCAGGCAAGCACCTCCCGGCCGTCAGCAATGTCCACGGAATGCAGCGGCTTCATCAGAGTCGGGATAGGCTTCATGCAGGCACGGACAACTATTTCCTCGCCGTTGCTCATGCCGCCCTCCAGCCCTCCGGCGCGATTGGTTTTCCTGTATACATGCTCCGCACCGGACAGAAACATTTCGTCATGGATCTGGCTGCCCGGCAGCTCACTGCACTGGAACCCGGCACCGATTTCCACACCCTTGACTGCCTGAATGGACATCATCGCCCCCGCTAGTCTGCCGTCCAGGCGCCTGTCCCACTGGATGTGGCTGCCAAGTCCCAGCGGTGCACCGCGCACGATGACCTCAAAGGTGCCTCCCAGGGTATCTCCCTCGCTCATCGCTTCCCGGATGCGCTCCTTCATGGCCTCCTCGGCCACCGCGTCATAACAGTTCAGCTCTGAGGCGCCGCTGCCGATTGTCTCACGGTTGATACGGGCTTCATCCACAGTTATGCCGCCAATCTTCACTACATGGCTGACGACTTCCATGCCGCAGGCCGCAAGGAATTCCTTGCACAAGCCGCCTGCTGCCACACGGGCTGCCGTTTCACGGGCGCTGGCACGCTCCAGGATATCCCTGGCATCATCCCTGTCATATTTCAGTACGCCGGTAAGATCTGCATGACCGGGACGCACTGCCGTAACCTTATCTCCAAACTCCGGTCCGAATACGCTCATGCGGTCAGTCCAATTCTGCCAGTCCCGATTGGCAATCCGCAGAGTCACAGGGTCGCCCATGGTCTCACCAAAGCGGATGCCGCTCAGCACCTCTGCCCTGTCAGTTTCAATCTTCATGCGTCCGCCCCGGCCATAGCCCTGCTGCCGCCGTGCCAAATCGCAATTTATCTTCTCTATATCCACACACAGACCGGCAGGTATTCCCTCCACAATTGCCGTCAGGCACTGTCCGTGGGATTCTCCTGCTGTCAAAAAACGCAAACCAGCCATCTACACACCTCTTACACAAAATCATCATGCCCGGCAAAGCCAAAAGCTGCCGTTCAAATCAACATATTTCTCTGCCCAGATTCAGCTGACTGGCATGCTTGTTCACCAGCTCCATCAGCACGCCGCGGTTCTGAGCCATATAATCATGCCGCTTCATCTTGACAAGAGGCGCGATATGCCTGGCCAGAAGCCTCATCGACTGATAAATCAGTGCCATACCGATAATGTCCCCGGGGAAGCGATCATGCTCAAGTCCCTGATGCAGCCTCTGGCGCTGCTCGTCAGAACGCATGGTATGGAACATCTCATCCAGGAAATCCAGAAACTTCTCTGTCAGACCTTCCCGGAAATCTGTCTTCTGCTCCGGCTCCACATCACGCATCGCCAGCTCCTCTACAGCTCTGTTGAAAAAAATCAGGCTTTTGTTCAGCTGAAAGGTATCAAAAGAGTATTCATGCTCTCTGGCATAGCGTTTGCAGCGTCCTATGGCCTGCTGTATCGCTACCTCCAGCATATCATCCAGCTCATGCTCCAGGCGGGTCAGTATTTCATCTACATCCTTAATTTCCTGAGGCCAGCCGGCTACTATAAAGTCCCATTCCTGGGATTCATCCAACACCCTCTCTTCGTCAGACATTACCAACTCTCCTTTATATATATTTATACACAAATCTAGTTGTATATTATAGCACAAATCAAAGCTGAATTACACTGCCATCCCGCAACATGTATAAATATTTTTCTGCCGGAGGTCGCCCCAGCAGGGCAGCCACTGCCTGGGAATACAGCTTCAGCTGCAGCTCGTAGCTCGCCCTCACAGCAGAAGGAGCCGTGTCCCTGTCCGTTTTATAATCCAGCAAAACCAGCCTGCCGTCTGCTTCCTCAAAAAGCACATCAATGACACCCTGATTGAAAATCTGCACCCGACTGTCCTGAACACCGGGATAATACTGCTGCGCCGGAAGCATCCGGCTGAAAGGCAGCTCACGCCACAGCTTTGGCGCCCTGACCATACGCTGCCCCAGCTCAGAGGCGAAAAAGCCTGCTGCCTGCCCCAAATCCACCATTTTTATCTGCGGCGCAGCAATCACCTCCCTGTCTGCCATAAGCCTGAGCTGACGGGCAATATCCCTCTCATCCAGAGAGCCTGATAAATCCAGGTGCTGCATGACAGTATGCAGCAGCGTTCCATATTCGGCACCGCTAGTCCGTGGCCTCAGGCGCTCCTCCTGCCGCTGCAGAAAAGCAGGCCGGGGATAGGTGTATTCCCGCTGTCTGCCTCTATCCCAGGTCTGCACAGATACCTCCGCAGGCTCAGTCTGTGCCTGCTCTTTGGCAAACCGCCTTTTCAGTTCCGAAACGGACAGCTTGGCGGGCAGTTCCTCCGTACCACGGAAATCATACTGCCATGTCAGCACGGCCTCGATTTTTCCCTGCACCTCCGGCCTGACCGTCAAAGGCTCACCTTTCAGCACCGCCGCCAGCAGCTCTCCAGCTCCGCCGGAGGCTGTTCCCGGCAGCCGGACAGCTCCGGCAGGCAGCAGATTAATTTTCCAGTGAGCTTCCCTGCCCATAGCGGCATGTATATACCCTAATGGCTGTATATACTGCTCCTCTGTCATATCCAAAAGCCCGGCAAAAGCAGCTCCATCGGGATGCCTCGCGGCAGCTGACGCCACCCAGTCGAGATAAGAGCCGCCGGCCATAACGGCATATTCCGGCAGACGCACAGACTCGTCATATTCCCGACAGCGGCACCATTTGGCTGCTGCCTTGGCACCGTCCCTGACACGCCCCGTCATAATCAGCTTTTCCCTGGCTCTGGTCATAGCCACATAGAGTACTCTCAGCTCCTCCGCCTTGCTTTCCTGTATCATTTTGCTCCTGACAGCAATACGGGAAAAGGAAGGATATTTCACTGACTTGTCCGTATCGATATTGTAAAGCCCCAACCCCAGATCCTTGTGCACAATGATATTTTCCTTTACATCCGTCAGATTGAAGCCCTTGTTCATATCCGCCAGCACAACTACAGGAAATTCCAGCCCCTTGGATTTGTGAATGCTCATCACCCGCACCACATCCTCATTTTCCCCCAGGGTCCTGGCCATGGACAAATCAGTATCCATACTTTTTATTTTCTCGATAAAGCTCAGGAACCTGAACAGTCCTCTGAAATCCGTCCCCTCAAACTCCTCGGCACGGGTAATCAGCATACGGAGATTTGCCTGCCGCAAAAGTCCTCCCGGCATACAGCCCACATAATCGTAATAACCCGTATCCTGATAAATCTGCCACAGGAGCTCCGCTACGCCAATCCGCTGTGCCAGCTGACGCCAGGTGCTGAGCTGTGCCAGGAAATCTGCCGCCTTCCGCTTGATTTGCCCGGACAGCTTCACCTCGGCACTGCCTGCACCGATCAAAAGCCCATACAGCCTTTCAGCTTCTCCTGACAGACGCAGCTTTGCCAGCTGTTCGGCGGACATGCCTACAATGGGCGAATACAGCACTGCCGCCAGCGGTATATCCTGCTGCGCATTGTCAATCACTGCCAGCAGGGAGGTGATGACCTGTATTTCTGTCGTCTGGAAATAGCCTCCTTCTATACTGGCAAAAACCGGCATATCATTTGCCTGCAAAATCTCCTGCAGGATCTCAGCCTTGCCTGTAACTGCCCGCAGCAAAATAACCATGTCCCGCCACTGAACCGGACGATAGCCATTATTTTTGCCCTGCATATTTTTATCAAAAACCAAATAGCCTTCAGCCTTCAGCTTTTTCAGCTTATCCGCTATATGCTGTGCCTCCAGCTGAAAATTTTTCAGCTCCTCCTGCTCGTCCTCCTGCGCACACTCCCCAGCCGTATTTTCCTCTGCCAGCCCTTTTTCTACAATGATATCCAGCTCCACCGCCTGCTCCGGCGGCAGCGTCCTGCCCTCCTCCGGTTCGCCATAGCCATAAGGCTCACCTGGCTTCAGCATGGCATTGTCATCATAGTCGATTGCCATCAGCTTTTTGCTCATGAGCTGAGCAAAAACAAAATTCACCCCTGACAAAATCTCCCGGCGGCTGCGAAAATTCCTCCCAAGGGAAATCAGGGCATTTTGCCCGGCTCTGTCACAGCATTCCCTTCCATAGGCCTCATATTTCCTGATAAAAAGCCCCGGCTCGGAGGAGCGGAAGCCATAGATGCTCTGCTTTACATCGCCTACAGCAAAGAGTCTCCCCTCATACTCACCGGCAATCAGCCTCACAATCGCATCCTGGACCTCATTGGTATCCTGATATTCATCCACCATGATTTCTCTGTACCTGCTGCGCAGTGCCATGGCTGCTGCCGATGGACAAAGCTGACCCGGAGGGGAATCCTCTGCCAGCAGGATCCTGAGTGCCAGATGCTCCATATCGCTGTAATCAATGATATTCCGTTCCCTTTTGGCAGCACTGTAGGCATCCCCAAAGGCCAGGGTCAGCTCCGCCATCCCTTCCGCGTCAGCGGCCAGAGCCTGCAGGTCTGCCAGCATGGTTTCTTCGGCATCCAAAATGTATTCCTTCTTCAGACCCATCAGGATGTCCTTGATGGCACTGTTGCTGCTTTTCAGCTGCTCCCGCAGCTCAGGGTCGATATCCAGCTTGCCTGTAGGCATGCTCAAAAAGCCGGTTTCCCGATAGTCCAGGTCACGGAAGGCAGTATAAATATCCTGCCATTCCCCCTGCAGTCCTGCCTTGATTTTGCTGATGATGCCCTGTATGCGCTCCCGCCGCTCATCATATTTGCCGCGGGCTTTTTTATCCTCTACACACTCCACAAGCTGACTGAATACCGCGAACTCGTCCCGAACCTGCTCCATCCCGGACTCTAAAGCCGCCATGCACACCTGCCACCACTTATGATAGTCACTGAGGTGCTGTGCTCCGTCAGCCGGAACAAAATCCTCTGCCAGCCCCTGCAGCCATCTCTCAGGAAATGGCTGATTCATCGCCTTGGCGTGGAGGGCCAGCACCATATTGTAGAGGCTGCCGTCTCCCCGGTCTGAGCCATATTTATCCCCCAGCCGCAGCAGAGCCTCATTCTCCAGATTGTATTGGCACTCAAAAAGCTCATCCAGCACATCCTGCTGCAGAAGCAGCAGCTCATTTTCATTCGCCACCCGAAATTTTGGGTCCAAATCTATAGCGGCAAAATTATTTTTGACTATTTTCTGACAAAAGGAATCAATCGTAGAAATAGAAGCACTGGACAGAAGGATTACCTGTTTTTCCAGCCTGCTGACCAGTCCTTTGTCAGGAGACGGCTTTCCAAGCTCATCTCCGATTGCCTGATGCAGGCGCCTGCCGATGCGTTCGCTCATTTCTGCCGCCGCTGCCCGGGTAAAGGTCACAATCAAAAGCTCATCTATGTTCCAGGCATCCGGTGCGTTTTCCGGCCGCAGCAGGTGGCTGACTACTCTTTCCGTCAGGACCGCAGTCTTGCCTGAGCCTGCCGCCGCAGATACCAGTATGTTCTTTCCGTCCGTATCGATTGCCTGCTGCTGTTCTCTGGTCCATGCCATCACTCAACCACCTCCTGCTGCTCTGACCGCCCGCTCAGACGGTCATCTATTCCTCGGACCTGCTCCGGTGTCAGCTCACTCTCAATATCCTGCATGAAGTCTATATCCTTCTGCTGCAAAACCCTTTTGTAGCCAAAGCCTTCCAGCTGTGCATCAAAGCCGCAGATGACCCTGTACGGACAGTAGCCGCAGCCTGTATTTCCCTCACGGCTCCGATACGGCTCCGGCTGGATTTCCCCTGCCAACATCCGTTCCCCCGTACGCTGCAGAAGCTGCTCCACATAGGCCAGCAAAAGCTCCAGTTCCCGTTCTGTTCTCAGACAGGCAGCAGATTTTGCCAGCTCGCCGTCAGTTTTATTGACGCCCACATGCACGAAGCGGCTCTTGCCTCCCGGTACGGCAAGAGTGCTGTCAATCAGCTGTACCAGCTCTTTGTCTGCCACAATCCAGCCCGGCATCTTCAGCTTATCCTCCAAGGCTCCGATTACTTCTGCCCGGCTTGCCTGATGATTTGCCAGACCAACCATCGGCCTTTTGAGGAAGCAGTACAGCATGCCCACAGGCAGACTGCCGTGCCCCAGCTCTCTGGACAAAAGCTGTCCCGCCACCAATATATAAGTCAGAAGCTGCAGCCTGATGCCGTAATAGACATCCATGATATTGATGGATGCACTGCCTGTCTTATAATCAAGCACCATGAAATAATTGCCGTCCTCTGTGACATCAATGCGGTCAATCTGCCCACTGAGAGAAAGCCCCTTGTGATTGGAAAGCCTGTATACCAGCTCCACAGCCATGTCATTGCTGCTCTCTGCCAGCCCGCCAAAGGCCTTCTCAAAGTACGACGGCTGCAGAGCACTGACCGCATCAAAGGCACAAAGCCTCTGCAGGGCAAAATTTGCAGTATTTTCAATCCGCCGCAGCTGAACCTCCAGCTGCTTCTGCTGGAGAAGGATACTGTTCTCCAGCCTGCCTGCCAGACGATGGAGGATTTCATGGCACATGGCGCGCTGCTGGGCCTCCGTGACCTCACACCACCGCCGCCGCTCCTTCTGCAGCCTTTCCCCAAATTCCCGCAGTACGGCATGCAGAAGCGTCCCCAGCTCCGGATTGCTGAACCGCCTGATTTTACGCTCCTCCAGCTTCAAGCCGTAACGGGCATAGTATTGAAAAGGACAGCTGTTATAGCACTCCATTCTGGTCACGCTGCCCCTGATATAACCTTTGGGGGCAAAGAGCCTCTCCGACAGCTCCGGCGGCAGCCGGTCTGCCCCCAGGCGGCTGCCCAATGCCCTCTGCATACCCTTCAGTCGTCTGCCAAGTTTCTGAGCCTTCTGCGGCTCCGCCTGCCCTGCCAAAAGCCAGTTGTATACAGCCTGCCATTTGTCCGCCAGCCTGCCATAATCCCTGCATTCCCTGAGCGCACTGCCCAGACCGCCAAGTGCCTGAGAGGCTGCTGCCACGAAGCTGTCTCCCTGCAGTACCTGCCAAAGCCCTGCCCCCGGTGCAAGCTCCCTCAGCCATTTAACCAGCCTTGCCGGTTCCCTGCCCGCACCTGAATCATCGGACAGGGCATAGGAAACCCACAGGTACTCCCTGGCTCTGGTAAATCCCTTGTACAGCAGATAGGCTTCATTGTAGCTGTTTTCCCGCCCAATGACCGACAGACGCCTGTCCGTTAGGCCATCCTCCGGCAGTCTGCTCATGGCTCCTGACTGATTGATGCGAATACGGTCTGCATCTGACAAAATGACATTTTCTGACGAATGACGCGGCATGATACCTGCGTTGGCTCCCACAATATAAATAGCCCTCAGGTTATCCAGGCTGTTCTGGTCGAAGGAAGCCAGGCTCACATAGTCCAGCCCCGGAGGTATCAGGCTGATAGTGAGCGTGTCCAGCCCCTCCTGCAGTACAGCGGCAAATTCTGTCAGCAGGTTCTCCTGAGACTGCACTCCCAGCTCCACCATCTGATCCAGCAGATCCATAATGCCCGCCCAAATCTGCTGGTGCTCCCTGGCCGCAGCCAGATTGCCGCCCAGCTCATCCTCCTTTGCCCAGCTCTCCAGCTGCTGCGGCACCTGCAGCTCTGTCAGGAAATCATACAATGCCCCTGCCAGGTCTGAGGCAGCTTTTCCCTTCTGCAGGGCTGACTGCAGCTTCACCAGGGGAGCGGCTGCCTGCCGCCGCCAGCCATCTGCCATAGCGGCCCGCAGCAGTTCTCCCTCATCTGCCTGCACTTCATCCATGCCTTTGCCCCTGACAAACTGCCAGGCAGCCTCCTGTGTCCAGAGCTTCTTTCCTCTGATGCCAAATTCCAGCACATAATTTTCCAAAGCATCCAGGGCATCCGGCAGCAAATTGCAGGGCACCTTGAAAAAGCCTGTTTTCAGGCAGCGGAAAACATTTTCATAACTCCAGCCCTGGCGGCTGCTGCAGACAGCCAGCGCAGACCGCAGCAGCTCCGCCAGCGGATGATGGGTTCCCTGCCTTTTGGCAGCATTGAAAAAGGGGATGTGATATTCCCGCAAAATCAGCTCAGACAGAAAGCCATAGCTTTCCTCATCCCTGATCAAAATGCCTATATCGCTCCATTTATACCCCTGCTCACGCACCTGACGAACTATATCCGCTGCTGCTGCCTCCAGCTCCAGACGCACCGTAGCCGCCTCTGTGAACCTGATTCCCTCCGCTCTCCCCACGGGCCTCACATGATGAGAAAGCCACTGCTCCTCCATCTGCTGCAGCACTGTACTGGCGAAGCGCCTGCTCCGGGACAGGAACAGCTCCCTGACCGCCATGCCCTTTGATTCAGCAAGACTCAGCAGATAATTCCTGGTACTGTGGCTGCGGTAGAATATATCCTCACCCGGCACCTCAAGGCACGGCCTGCCCTCTGTCAAAAAACTGTTGTCCAAAGTGAGGACTGCGTGTACCTCGCTGCACTGTTCTGCCAGCTGTGTCAAAAGCTGCTGCTCCAGAGGATTGAAAAACAAAAAGCCATCCAGCCACAGCTCCGCTCCACGCACCAGCTCTGACTGGGGCAGCCTTTCAATGAGCCTGCACAAAATATCCTTGCTGTCATGGTACTTGCCTGTCAGCGCCCCGTTAAAATCCTGATACAGAGCTGCCATATCCTGCAGCTTATCCTGCAGCCTGGTATCCTGCTCCCCAAGCTGAAGGGCAAGCTGCTGCAAAAGCTCCGGCGAAATGCTGTAGCTTTTCAGCTCATTGATGATATCTGACAGCTCACTGACAAACCCCCGCTGCCGTGCTGCTCCGGCAAAAGCAGTCAGGCTCTGTTCCCTGCTTCTTTTATCCAGGAGCTGCTTCAATAGCAGCTGACGCCCCAGCTCCGTCAGCCCCTGTTCCAGCCCGCCTCCTGTTTCCTGCAGAACCCTGTAGGCAAAACGGCGAAAGCCGTAAACATAGCAGCGGCTGAAGCCTCTGCCTTCTTCTGCCAGCATGGAGGCCAGCCGCCGTTCCACCTTGTAGGTCATGTGCTCCGGCAAAAGCAGAATAATCCCCCTGCCTGTCGGTTCACTGACAAGCTCGTTCTTTATTCGCTCAAGACAGCAGGCGGTCTTGCCGCTGCCTGCTCTGCCCGAAATGATTTCCAACATATTTTCACATCCTCTGCAGCTCTCATATCGAAAAAAGGAGCTGTCTCTACAGCTCCTCAAATTCTCTCTTTACTGTTATTTAGAAGGCGGCACAACCTGCCAGACCATACCGGCATATTCCGTCGGTGACGCCATCCTTACCAGTGTGCGCCCGCAGGGACACGGATCATCCAGCCGCATCACGACCTCTCCGGTAGAATACCTGAAAACAGGCATTGCCTCTGAGGAAAGAGCTGTCAAAACCAGCATCCCGGCCTTATGTGATTCCGTAATCACCTTGTTGGTGCCATATTCCAGGATCTCAGGATAAAAATAATCCTCCTGTA
>JAQUZO010000031.1 GCA_028691285.1 Anaerovibrio sp.
CTGATGTGGTTGACAATGGCTTCACTGTTTGTCATGCAGATATCCGCCCACATATCAGCGTTGGAAGAAGCAATCCTTGTCGTATCCTTGAAACCGCCGCCAGCCAGCTTCAAACAGGCATCCTGGTCACCGTGGCTGCGGTTCAAAAGCGTTACCAAAGCCGCTGCCGCAACATGGGGAATATGACTGATGACCGAAGCGCAGCGATCATGCTTGGCAATATCCAGCGTGGTCAGATTCGCGCCGGTCAAACGCACCAGATCACATACCTTATTGTATATTTCCTCCGGCACACCGGCATTATCCACAATTACATAGCATTTGTTTACAAACAGGTCCTTCCTGGCGGCTGCAACACCGCTCATTTCCCGCCCCGTCATAGGATGCCCCGGCACATAGTAGATATCCGGCGGCAAAATTTTCTTTAAGGCATTACAGATATACTGCTTGGTGCTGCCTGCATCGGTAATCACTGTACCAGACTGCAGGAAGGGCAGCAGCTTCTGCACCATCGGCACCATTTGCAGCACCGGCGTGCTGAGGAATACAATATCAGCCTCCTGTACTACCTCCCAGACATCCTCCGAAGCAAAATCCACCGCTCCCAGAGCAACTGCTTCTTCCATGGATTTTCTGGTACGGCACATCCCGGTAATGTAGATTTCCTCCCCCAGCTTATCCTTGAGGCACAGTCCTAAAGAACCGCCAATCAAGCCAACGCCGATAATAGCCAGCTTCAGAACAGACATTATGCCTCACCCCGCAGTAGAGATGCCATGCGCTTGATATCCGCCATGACCTTCTCAAAATCCTCCGGCGTCAATGACTGCTCACCATCGGAAAGAGCTGCCTCCGGATGCGGATGAACCTCAATGATCAGCCCGTCTGCACCGGCAGCCATCGCAGCCATCGCCATAGGACGCACCATGCTGCGCCGCCCGGTACCGTGGCTTGGATCTACAATGATCGGCAGATGGGAAAGCTCCTTCACCGCTGCTACAGCACTGAGATCAAGAGTATTGCGGGTGTAGGTTTCATAGGTGCGGATGCCCCGCTCACAGAAAATCACATCATCACAGCCCTCGCTCATAATATATTCAGCCGCATTGAGCCATTCCTTGATGGTAGCACAAAGTCCCCGCTTGAGCATTACCGGCCTGCCTGCCCGTCCTACCTCCTTCAGCAGCTGGAAATTCTGCATGTTCCTTGCTCCAATCTGCAGGACATCCGCGTACTGGGCAACTGTTTCTATCGAACGCTGGTCCACAACCTCCGTTACAACCTTCAGGCCGTTTTTGTCAGCAGCTTCCCGCAGCATTTTCAGCCCCTGCTCTGCCAGCCCCTGGAAATCATACGGGGAGGTACGAGGCTTGAAGGCACCGCCCCGCAGGAACTGTGCCCCTGCCTTGGCCACTGCCGCCGCAGACTCCAAAAGCTGCTCCATGCTCTCAACAGCACATGGCCCTGCCATAACTACCGGTTCTCTGCCGCCAATCTCCACACCGCCCACATTGATAACGGTATTGTTATTCTTGAATTCACGACTGACCAGCTTGTATTTCTCCGTAATGCGGACCGTTTTTTCCACGCCGCTGAGATGCTGCATCTCCAGGCCGCTGATTGCTGCCTTATCTCCAATAACTCCCACGATGGTGCGGCTTGTTCCCTTAGACAAATGAACCCCCAGTCCCTCAGCTTCAATCTTTCTAATCACATTCTGCAATTCCTCCTCAGTGGAATTTGGTGCCATTACAATAATCATAAAAAATCCTCCTAGAACATATACAGTGTTGAATTACATATTTACAAATACAAAAAAACCGCCCCTGTATACAGGGACGGCTGTTGACCGTGGTACCACCCTGCTCGCCTTCGCAAGCACTCTTTTCAGATACTAACATATCCTAGCCCATAATAACGGAGGCAATCCGGCAAAACCTACCATCACACAAGCACCCAAATGCCAGTGACTTCAGCCTGCAGCTCACGAGTGTATATTCCCAGCTTCCCCTGCTGTGTCGCAGCAACCCACAGCTCTCTGTACAGTCCCCACTGGATTTCTCTCGTTCATCGCATTTATATTTTATTTGCTCTTATTCTACCCACAAAAAATACAATTGTCAAGGAATAAAGCAAAAATAATTAATTATTTTACGGCATTTTCTATTTCAAGCCTAAAAAGCTGATGTACCAAATCCACCTGCTCCTCCAGCTTCTCATAAGAGCTGCTGCGCAGCCAGACGCCGCAGACAATCATATCCAGATTGACGCTCGGTTCGATTTCCATTCCTGCCTCAATCGGCATTTCCTCCGTAAAATAGGTTGGCAGCCGTCTGATTTCATCCAGACCGTGAATGGCGGCTATTTTGCCCTTTTGTTCAAAAGGCAGGTTCACCAGTGCCAAATATTCATATACTACAGGCCTTGCAGGCACATCAGAGTGTCCCGTCTTGAATACCTTGAGCGTTTCCAGGGGTGAATCAATTTTTGTCCCTATCATGGTATAGGTTTCATTGGCGCTGCCCATGAGGCGGGCACCTATCTCAATGGCAATAGGCCCGCGATGGGTCAGCTTGATTTCCGCATGACCGGGACCGCATTTTATGCCCACAGCCTTGTACAAATTGACGGCATATTCCTTCAGGGCAGCAAATTGCGGGTCATTGATATCCATCAGGAAATCCGACCAGTATAAATTATCTGCAAACTGATTGCTTATCTTCACATATTTCCAGATAGAAGTAACAACTATCTTCTCATTGTCACCGAAAATATTGACCGCATATTCGTCTCCATCCAAAAATTCCTCTACTACAACTTCTGTGCTGTCCTTTTGATAATCGTCAGGAGTTGAAAGCACCCGCTGGAATTTTTCTATAAAATCACTGCGGTCCCTGCACTTAAATACATTTTGGCTGCCTGCCCCCTCCGGCGGTTTGATGAACAGCGGATAAGACAGCTCGGCATCCACGAAGGCCAGGGCTTCATCAAGCCTGCTGAAACGCCCACCCTTGGCATAATCCAGTCCGGCTGCCTTAATTGCCATTTTCATAACATATTTATTCCTTCGACAGGCTGTACTTTGGGACGAATTGCCTCTGACGCCCAGCTTTTCTGCCAGCGGCTCTGCTGTATCAACGGAGAACTCCGAGCCTGGTATCACCGCAATGATATTTTTCTCTGCATTCCTCAGCTCCTCCGCCAACTCCTCCAGGCTTTCCCTAACAATAACCCTGTCGCAAAGACCCTCTGCTGTGCATTCTTCTATCATCAGCATGTCCTTCATTTTTTCATACTGAGCGGCAGGTGCAGCCACGGCCAAAATCACTCTGTGTCCCGCCTCTCTGGCACATTCCACCAGTCTTTTGCCGGAAAAGCATTCCGGTGCCACGATGACCACAGTCCTGTCACCGGCAGCCTGCTCAGCCGGGACGGTAATTATCATGCGCCGCTGCAGAGAAAACTGTTCATCCACCAGAAAGCCGTTTTTCAGCGAAGGATACAGCATATCGTGAGCATTATCAAAACGCAGCACAAGGGAGCAGCCGCTGTTTTGGTTCGCAAGGATGCCAAGCGTCAGAGGAAAGGACAGTCCATCCGCCAGCGTATCCTTCAACGGCTGGAAAAAGGCCTTTTTCACAAGATGCAGATGCCGTTCTTCCACCGCACTGCAAAAGGCGTTTTGCCACTGTTCCAGATTTGCGGCGGTTAAGACACCCCCCGTCAAAAAGCGGTAATTGCCAGGATATGTCTTGAACAGCCCCAGACATTCTCCCCTGCAAAAAAAGAAAATCAAGGTTGCCATTTCCGACACCAGATTGGCATACCAGGGTGCATTGGCAGGGTCTACATTGTAGAACAGGAATGCCGTCGGTATCTGAAATACCAAAATCCTGATAACAATGCCTGTAAGCGCCATCTTGTACTTACCGGAAGCAGCACAGCTGTTGATAATTATGAGATTAAAGGCCGAAAACAAAAAGGTCAGGCAGGTGATGCGCAGGCTGACAGGCATAGCTGCCAAAACCTCCGGATCCGTGATATTGAACAGCTGCGGAAAAAACATTGGATTGACTAAAAATACAAGCGTAATCGGCAGAATGATGCTCAGTGAAAATCTGCTGGCAATTTTTTTGACCATCAGTATGCCGCTCTGATTATTTTCACCATAAAGGCTGGCTGTGAGAGGAATTACCGGCTCAGAAATTCCCTCAATGAAAATAGTGATTACCAGGAGGAGATTTGCTATCAGCGCTGCATCCGCCAGTCCGGACACGCCGCCATAGCTTTCCATCAGATAATTGGAAATCAGGAGCTGGGCAAAGAACAGCAGGTATTTCACCGCCTCAGGCATACCATCCTTAATGACAGCAAAACAGCTCATTTTGTTTTTGAGCGTACTGTAATCCCAGCGGCACAGACGGTCCCGGCGCAAAAAATGCAGCCCATAAACACCGCAGCCTGCCACCTGTCCCACTACGGTTCCCCAGGCAGCAGCTTCCACACCATAGCCATATACATTGATGAAGAGCACATCAATCACTACATTCACCAGATTGGAAACCACCATGCCCCACATGGCGAGCTTCGGAGCATTATCATTGGTTAAAAGGTAGGTTCCGGAAAAGCACAGCACATAAAATGGCGTCCCCAGCAGCATAATGCGGAGATATTCCAGTGCATAGCCATGATTTTCCGGCACCGCCCCAAAAAAATTGACCAATGGCTCAATAAAAACCAGGCCTGCCGCAGCCATGGCCAGACTAGCGATGAGCATGAATACCACAGCCTTGGTAAAGACTTCTTTTGCCTTTTCCTTATGTCCCGAGCTGGCCAGGGACGAGAGCATGATACCACCGCCAATGCCTCCCAGCACCGCAGGGATATTCATGATATAAAAATAAGGAGTTATGATGCCGATAGCCGATAAGGCAGTTTCGCCCATACTGTGGGATACGCACAGGGCGTCAACAAAGGGCGCTATTTGACAGAAAAATAAAGATATTATACAGGGCAGCAGATATCGCCAAAAGCTCCTTGTAAACATCTTTTCTTCAAGTTGCAGATTAAGTTGTTCCTGATTTATTGCCAGCTTCATAAAGCACCTCAATTAGACAGATATAATTTCCGGCAGCTGCCTCACAGCCGTCCTTAAACACAAAAAACGGCCGTGCTCCACAGCAGGTCAGGCATCAAATGATGACATGTCCTGCCAAGGGAACATCAGCCGTCATGGCTACTATTTTTTCAGTACCATAGCAATTTCGTCACAATCCGGGAATTTGGGGCAGTCAATGCAGTCCTTCCAGATTTTATGGGGCAAATCATCCCTGGAAACCACTGCAAAGCCCAATGATTCAAAAAATTTCGGCTTGTAGGTCAGGGTAAAGATTGTCTTTACCCCCAGTGCTCTGCCTTCCTCAATCAGCATTTTGACAATACCGGTGCCAATCCCCTGACGGACCGCCTCGGGAGCGACTGCCATAGCGCAGATTTCTGCCAGGGCATCCCAGGTAATATGCAGGCCGCCTACGCCTACCACCTCGCCGTCCTCGTCCTCGGCAACCACCAAATCGCGCAGATTTTCATAAATTGTATTGCGGGAACGAGCCAGCATCTCTCCATTTTTAGCATAAATGCTTATCAAATTGTAAATTGTCTCTGTATCAGTGAAACGAGCCTTGCGGTAAATCACCATCTTGCCACCTCAATTTTCAAACTACACCCTGCCCCTGCTTGGACAAACCTCGCCCAGGGGACATTCCTCACAAAGTGGCTTTCTGGCCTTGCACACCCTGCGCCCATGCCAAATAAGCCAATGATGTGCCTGACTCCACAGTGTCTGCGGAATCGCCTTCATCAAGCCCTCCTCCACCTCAAGGGGAGTTTCTCCCACTGCCAGCTTCAGACGGTTCGACACACGGAAGACATGTGTATCCACCGCAATAGCAGGTCTGTTGAAGGCAATGCTCGTTACCACATTGGCTGTTTTTCTGCCTACTCCAGGCAGCTTTAGGAGAGTATCAAAATCCTCCGGCACCTGTCCGCCAAATTCCTCTGCCAAAATATGGCAGGTCGCCATGATATTTTTTGCCTTGTTGCGAAACAGGCCGCAATCCTTGATTTCCTTTTCCAACTCAGCCAGCCCCATAGCTATAATCGCTTCGGCATCCGGAGCCTTGGCAAAAAGCCGCTCTGTAGTGATATTCACCCGCACATCTGTGCACTGAGCAGAAAGAATCACCGCTATCAAAAGCTCAAAGGGATTCCTGAACCTCAAGGCAGGCTTGACATCACTGTAAACCGCCTCCAGGATTGCCACCTGCTCCGCTTTGATTTTCTTTGTTATACGCATAATAAATCTCTAAATCAGTTAGTCAGGCTTCTGATCGGGGCAGGTATCCTGCCGCCGCGGGCAATAAATGCCTCTGAGCTCCAGTTGCTGCGCACCTTGACGATTGGGCAGCGTCCCAACAGGCCGCCAAATTCCACGCAGTCTCCCACCTTTTTGCCCGGTACAGGGATAAGGCGCACTGCAGTCGTCTTGTTGTTTATCATGCCGATAGCTGCTTCATCTGCAATAATACCGGAAATCGTAGCCGCACTGGTATCACCCTCAACTGCAATCATATCCAGGCCAACAGAGCAGACACAGGTCATTGCTTCCAGCTTTTCAATGGACAGGGAGCCGCATTCAATCGCCTCGATCATGCCCTGATCCTCGCTGACAGGAATAAAGGCACCACTCAGGCCGCCCACATGAGAGGAGGCCATCAGGCCGCCCTTCTTGACAGCATCGTTCAAAAGTGCCAGTGCTGCCGTCGTACCCGGTGCACCGCAGCGCTCCAGCCCCATCTCCTCCAATACATTGGCAACAGAGTCGCCTACTGCAGGTGTCGGAGCCAGTGACAAATCAATGATGCCAAAAGGCACACCCAGACGGCGGGATGCCTCACGGGCTACCAGCTGTCCGACACGGGTAATCTTGAAAGCAGTTTTTTTGATGGTCTCCGCAACCTCGGTAAAATCAGCACCCTTCAAATCCTCAAGGGCATGCTTCACTACACCAGGACCGCTGACACCAACACTGACAACCTTTTCTGCCTCGCTGACACCGTGGAAGGCACCTGCCATAAATGGATTGTCTCCAGGAGCATTGGCAAAAACCACCAGCTTGGCACAGCCCAGAGCATCCTGGTCGCGGGTCAGCTCTGCTGTGCGTTTGATGATTTCGCCCATCTGACGCACGCAGTCCATATTGATGCCCGCCTTTGTCGAGCCAAGATTTACCGATGAGCACACTACATCTGTCGATGCCAGGGCCTGAGGAATAGAGTCAAGCAGAATCCTGTCACCATTAGTGAAGCCCTTTTCCACCAGTGCCGAAAAACCGCCGATAAAATTCACGCCCACAGCCTTGGCTGCCTTGTCCAGCGTTTCGGCTACCGGAACATAGGAATCAGTCTTGCACGCCTCGGCCGCAATAGCAATCGGTGTAACAGAAATACGCTTGTGGATGATAGGAATACCATATTTAGCCTCAATATCCTCACCGGTTTTTACCAGGAATTCGGCAGAGGTGGTGATTTTGTCATAAATATTGCGGCAAAATTGGTCAATATTGGGATGAGCACAATCACGCAGAGAAATACCCATGGTAATGGTACGCACATCCAGCTTGTTCTCCGTAATCATGCGATTGGTTTCTAAAATATTGTCTATAGTAATCACAAAAAGTCCTCCATCATGATTTTAGTTTCTGTGAAAAGCCCTCTTCCGGCAGCAAGCTGCTGGAAAACTGCTTAAATATTGTGCATAATGTTAAAGATTTCCTGATTCTGCACCTTGATTTCCAGCTCAAGCTCATCGCCCTTGGCACGGAGCAGCTTCTGCAGCTCAGGCAGCTTGACATCCCCGCCTACAGATTCCGCCATCATAATCATGTTGAAAAAACCATCCATAATATTCTGATTTACACTGAGAATGTTGATATTGTTCTCAGCCAGAATATTGCTGACCATTGCAATGATCCCGACTCTATCCTTACCAACAGTAGTAACAACCAATTTCATGCTATTATCTCTCCCATCATCATACAAATAAAATCCCGATATTTTTACATTATACCATACTAAAGGAAAATAATTAACTGTCTAGCAGAAAAAAACAAAAATATTCCCACCCACAATAATCGCATATCGTGAATGGGAATATTCTCAGATAAAATAAGACATACTCGTTTTTTTCCACTCTCTGCCGGTATAGAGCATCTGCCGCTCGGACACGCCGCTTTCCTCTGCCAGCTGCCGGGCAATGGCCTCACATTCCTCCCGGCTGGAGCCATGGATCATCGTATAGAAATTATATGGCCAGTCCGGGGTGACATTGCGGTCATAGCAATGGGTCACAGCTCCGTGACGGCACATGATGACAGCCACCTCATCCATGCGTGCATCCGGCACAACCCAGACACAGAGTGCGTTGGCAGCAAAGCCTACCTCCCGATGCTTCAGGACAGCCCCCATCTTGCGCAGCGCACCGGATTTGCGCATCAGCTGCAGGCGCTCCAGCACCTCATCCTCTGTGCTGTCTATTTCCTCCGCTATCAGCTTGAACGGCTCGGCTACCAGCGGCAGCTCGTCCTGCAGGGCCCGTACAATCTTTTTATCCAGCTCTGTAAACTCCATCTCTCTGCCGCCTCCCTCACTTCAAATTAAACTGCACATTGATTTTATATTTTTTGCGGGCGCTGAGGTCCATCGTTTCCTCCACGCCTGGCAGCGCCTTTATCTGCTCCAGGATATCCTGCCGCAGGCGCTCATTGGGCGTAATCAGCGTAAACCACAGATTATACGCCCCTTCCCTCTGATAGTTATGCGTAATGCCGGGGAACTGGTTGATGAACAGCGCCGTTTCCTCCATCAGCTCCGGTCTGACCTTCAGCGCTACCAGAGTGCCGCGGTAGCCCAGCTTATCTGAATTGAAGAACGCTCCAATCTTCCTGATACAGCCTTCCTCTTTCAAAACCTGCAGCCTGGCCAGCACCTGCTCCTCGCTGATGCCAAGCTCCTGACCAATCATCTGGAATGGCCTGGGCACAAGCTGCACTTTTCCCTGCAGCAGATTCAACAATTTTTTATCTAAAGCTGTCAATTCCAATTTCATAGTCTCCTGCCTCATACAAACAAAAAATAAAGACTCCTCAGCTCAAAGCCAAGGAGCCTTTATTCATTTTACAAAACAATTCCCCGAAAGTCAATAAAAAATGAACCTCATTCATTTTTTGCTGCTTCAGGTATCAGGCAGTCAGCAATGACCTCCAGCAGCTCAGCCCGCCCCTGATTCTTCATTGAAGAGTAGGGCAGCACAGGCAGCTCCGGTATGCCTAAAGCCCGTTTGATGGAAGCAATATTTTTTGCGACAGTATTTTTACCGACTTTATCTGCCTTGGTCGCTACAACCAGCACAGGCAGATTGTTTTCCACAAGCCACCTGAACATCTCAATATCAGAAGCCATCGGCTCATGGCGGATATCGATCAGCTGGCATACAAACTGGATATTGGGCGAGCCAAGCAGATATTCATTGATGAACCTGCTCCAGATTTTGCGCCGCTGAGCACCTGTCTTGGCATAGCCGTAGCCGGGCAAATCCACCAGGTAAAAATCCTGCCGTTCTTCTATCTCCTGGATTTTGGCACCAATCTCATAAAAATTTATCGTTTGGGTTTTGCCGGGCTGGCCGGATACGCGGGCAAGATTCCGCACACGGGTCAGGGAATTGATCAGAGAAGACTTTCCCACATTGGAGCGGCCGATAAACACAACCTCTTTGCGCTGTATTTCAGGATACTGCTCCTTTTGTACAGCCGAAGCAAGATATTTGCCCTGCGTGATGATTACTGCTTCCCTTTCAATCGATTTATCTGCCATAAATTCTCCCCTTCTTTCCGTCAAGTCCCACAGCGCTTATTTTAAAAGCGCCGTTTCCAATACCTGGTCCATATTGTCCACCGGCACAAATTCCAGCTTTTTGCGGATACCCTCAGGAATATCCTCAATATCCCGCTCATTTTCCTTTGGCAGGATAATGGTCTTGATGCCTTCGCGGTAAGCCGCCAAAACCTTTTCCTTCAAGCCGCCAATCGGCAGCACTGTGCCCCGGATGGTAATTTCGCCTGTCATGGCAACATCGCTGCGCACCCTACAGTCAGTCAAACTTGAAACCATCGCAGTAGCCATGGTGATACCGGCTGAAGGACCGTCCTTAGGCACTGCACCCTCAGGAAAATGCACATGAATATCCCTGGTTTCATAAAAATCCTCCGCCAGTGCCAGCTTTTTCTGTCTGCTTCTGATGTAGGAAAGTGCCGCCTGGGCAGATTCCTTCATCACATCGCCCAGCTTGCCGGTAAGTATCAGCTTACCCTTGCCTGGGAATACATTGACCTCTGTAGGCAGGATGTCTCCGCCCACCTGAGTCCATGCCATGCCGGTACAAAGCCCGATTTCCGACCTTCTGGCCGCCTTCTTGTGGGGATATTTTGCCTTGCCCAGGATATCCCCCAGATTTTTCACAGTCACATAAACTGTATCAGAGTCTCCCTCAACGATTTTCCGCGCCACCTTGCGGCAAAGATGCCCAATGACGCGTTCCAGCTCACGCACGCCGGATTCACGGGTATATTCAGCAATCAGATGCTGCAGTACACCGGCTCCCAGCTTGATTTGCTTACCGTTCAGGCCGTTCTTGCTGCGCTGCCGCGGCAGCAGGTACTGTTTGGCAATCTCCAGCTTTTCCTGCTCTGTATAGCTGGAAAGACTGATGACCTCCATGCGGTCCAAAAGAGGACGGGGAATGGTGCCAAGGCTATTGGCAGTGACAATCCACAGCACATCAGACAAATCAAAGGGCAGCTCAATGTAATGGTCGCTGAAGGTATTGTTCTGAGCAGGATCAAGCACCTCCAGCAAAGCCGAGGTAGGATCGCCCTTGTAGTCAGCCCCCATTTTATCCACCTCATCCAGCAGGAATACCGGATTGCGTGTCCCTGTCTTTTTCAGCGCCTCCAAAATACGCCCAGGCATCGCTCCCACATAGGTACGGCGATGGCCGCGGATTTCAGCCTCATCACGCACACCGCCCAGGGAAGCCCTGGCAAATTTTCGGCCCAGAGCCTTGGCCACAGAACCGGCAAGAGAAGTCTTGCCTACTCCCGGCGGGCCCACCAGGCAGAGGATTGGCGTATTGTGCCCATGCGTGAGCTGCCGGACAGCCAAAAATTCCAAAATGCGCTCCTTGACCTTTTCCAAACCATAGTGGTCACGGTTCAGCACAGCAGCAGCGGCCTTGATGTCATTGACATCCTCTGACTGCTTTTCCCATGGCAGGGAAAGGAGATTGTCAATATAGGTACCGATGACTGCTGCTTCCTGGGACATACCCTGGGAACGCTCCAGCCGTTTCAATTCCTTTTCGACTGTTTTGACCACCTCATCCGGCAGCGACTCCTTTTTCAGGCGGCTGCGGTATTCCTCGATATCGCCCAAAACACCGTTCTGGTCACCCAGCTCCTTGTGGATGGCCTTTACCTTTTCCCGGAGATAATACTCCTTCTGCACCTTCTCCACCTGCTGACGGACACGCCTGCCAATCTTGCGCTCAATTTCCAGGATGTCCCGTTCCCGCTTTAAATAGCCATAAAGCCGTTCCAGTCTGTCCTTGACATCAATACGCTCCAAAAGCTCCTGGCGATCCTCCAGCTTGAGATTGATATGCCCGGCAATCATATCGGCCAGCCGTCCTGCATCATCAATAATCGAAACAGATACCATAGCTTCTGCCGGTATTTTCTGGCTGGTCTTCACCCACTGCTCAAATTCATGGACGACAACCCGTACCAGCGCCTCCATTTCTGTGGACTTATCAATTTTATCAGGGTATTCCCGCACCTGAGCCTCAAAGTATTCTTTTTCCTCACTGTTAATAGAAACAATCTGGCCGCGGTGCAATCCCTCCACCAGAACTCTTACCGCTCCATCAGGCAGCTTCATAAGATGCTTTATTTCAGCTACTGTGCCAACTGCATACAAATCCTCAGGCTTGGGGTCCTCAACATCTGCATCGCGCTGAGCCAGCAGGAAAATCCTGCGGTCATCCTCCAGCATGGCCTGCTCCAGAGCAGCAATCGACTGCTGCCTCCCTGCATCCAGATGAACCATCATATATGGAAATACCATCATGCCGCGCAATGGCAGCACAGGCAAATTTACTACATTTTCACCCATAAAATTCACCTCCGCAAAAATGTATATTTTATTATAAACGAATAAATATTAATATAGGCGTTACCGTGGAGGTAACGCCTATACATACATCTTCATTTGCCTTTAATACAGCAATTAGGCTGATGCCTCCTGTTTATGGCTGCCATAAGAAAGTATCGGGTCCTTCTTTTCCAGTACCACATCCTTGGTCACACGGCAGTCTGTAACCCCGTCCAGCGACGGGATTTCATACATGACATTCTTCATCAGCTCTTCGATAATCGATCTGAGACCACGGGCACCGGTTTTGCGTTTCAACGCTTCCTTCGCAATAGTGCGCAGCGCTTCTTCATCAAACTCCAGCTTCACGCCGTCCAAATCCAACAGATGCTGATACTGCTTGACCAAAGCATTTTTCGGCTTGGAAAGGATTTCCACTAAATCTGCCTCCGTCAAAGGAGCCAAGGTGACGACCACCGGCAGACGCCCTATAAACTCGGGAATCAGCCCGCTTTTCATCAAATCATCAGGAACCAGCTTCTGCAGCAGATCCCCCAAATCAAGTGCCTGCTTTGAGCTGATTTCTGCCCCGAAGCCCATGCTCTTCTTGCCGATGCGCTTGCTGATGATTTTATCAATCCCGGCAAAAGCACCGCCGCAAATAAAGAGTATGTTGCTGGTATCAATCTGCAGGAGCTCCTGATGAGGATGCTTGCGCCCTCCCTGCGGCGGCACCGAAGCAACGGTCCCCTCCAAAATCTTCAGCAGGGCCTGCTGTACGCCCTCCCCGGAAACATCCCGGGTAATGGAAACATTCTCACCCTTGCGGGCAATCTTGTCAATCTCGTCAATATAGATAATGCCCCGTTCTGCCTTGGCTATATCAAAATCAGCAGCCTGAATCAGCTTTAAAAGAATGTTCTCCACATCCTCGCCTACATACCCAGCCTCTGTCAGGGTAGTTGCGTCAGCAACAGCAAAAGGAACATTCAGTATTTTCGCCAGAGTCTGTGCCAGCAGGGTTTTGCCGCTGCCAGTAGGCCCCAGCATAAGGATATTTGACTTTTGCAGCTCTACCTCAGCATTGAGCTTTTTACCGCTGCTGTTGATACGCTTGTAATGATTGTATACAGCAACAGCCAGAGATTTTTTTGGCTCATCCTGACCAATGACATACTGGTCAAGGATCGACTTTATCTCCTTTGGCTTCGGCAGGTCACGAGCCTCATCGTCATCCTGCTTCTGTTCCCGTACCTCTTCCTCCACAATCTCACTGCAAAGTTCAATACATTCATCACAGATATACACACCAGGACCAGCTACCAATTTGCGTACCATATCCTGTGTTCTGCCGCAAAACGAGCAGACCAGCTTTTCCTTATCGTCCTCGAAGCTCATGCCGTCACCTCCTTAATCCTGGGTATCCTCGCTGTCCTTGGCTCTGGCAATGACCTTATCAATCAGGCCATATTCCACAGCCTCAGCTGCGCTCATAAAATTATCCCGCTCTGTATCAGACGCAATCTGCTCCATGCTCTTGCCGGTACGCTCCGAAAGAATCTCATTGAGCATCTGACGGGTCCGCAGCAGCTCCTTCGCCTGAATCTGCACATCTGTAGACTGGCCGCGGGCTCCGCCCAGCGGCTGATGGATCATGATCCTGGCATTAGGGAGAGCAAAACGCTTGCCCTTTGCCCCCGCAGTCAAAAGCATGGAACCCATGCTGGCAGCCTGTCCGATGCAGATAGTAGCCACATCAGGCTTGATATACTGCATCGTATCATAAATGGCCATCCCGGCGGTCACTACACCGCCAGGACTGTTGATATACAGATAAATATCCTTGTCAGGGTCCTCTGCCTCTAAAAACAGCAGCTGTGCTACGATGGTATTGGCCATATTGTCCTCTACCTCGCCGCCCAAAAAGATAATCCTATCCTTCAAAAGACGGGAATAAATATCGTAGGCACGCTCTCCCTGACCTGATTGCTCTACAACCATAGGAACATAACTCATTTATAAATCACCCCACTGAAAATCACTGAAATTTTTCAGCAATACGGCGTCAATCACTCAGCAGTGCTGTCCAGAATGAACTGTGCAGTCTTGCGGCGGAGTACGGTCTCCATCAGGTCCATAGTACGGCCCTGCTGGGTAATGATTTTCTTGACATCAGCAGCAGTTGCACCATAAGCCTTGGCCATGGACTCAACCTCTGCGTCCAAATCCTCGCCCTCAACCTTGATTCCCTCAGCCTTGGCAACAGCCTCCAGCACCAGGTCAGTCTTGACATTGACAGCAGCAGTATCCTTGTAGGTCTCACGCAGCTTATTCATGTCGGTACCTGCATACTGCATGTACATCTCCAGCTTCATGCCCTGCTGCTCCAGACGGAGAGCCAGCTCCTGGATCATGACATTGACGCGGTTCTCGATCATAACCTCAGGAATTTCAACCTCAGCATTCTCTGCAGCCAGCTTGATTACAGCCTCGCGCTTTTCAGCCTCGAACTTGGTTTCAGCGGACTTCTCCAGGTTGGAACGAATGTCAGCCTTCAGCTCGTCCAAAGTCTGGAAGGTGCTTGCCTTCTTGGCGAAATCATCATTCAGCTCAGGCAGTACCTTTCTCTTGATGCTCTTTACAGTGCACTTGAATACGGCCGGCTTGCCCTTGAGCTCCTCGGAATGATACTCCTCAGGGAAGGTCACATTTACTTCCTTCTCCTCACCAATCCCGGCGCCTACCAGCTGATCCTCAAAGCCAGGAATGAAGCTGTTGGAACCAATCTGCAGCGGATAATCCTTGCCCTCGCCGCCGGCAAAAGCCTCACCGTCAACAAAGCCCTTGAAGTCCAAAGTGATGAAATCATCCTTGGCAACCTCTGCGCCTTCCTCAGCCTCAACCATGTCAGCCTGACGGTCCAGCATACGGGTGAGCTGAAGCTGAACAGCCTCATCATCAACAGCATCCTTGGCAACCTCAGCCTTCAGGCCCTTGTACTCGCCCAGCTTGACCTCCGGCTTCTTGGTAGCAACAACCTTGAATGCCAGATCCTTGCCCAGCTCCTTGGTGATGACATCAAAGTCAGGGCGGGTCACGATATCAATTCCCTTTTCCTTTACGGCATCAAAGAAAGCCTTTGGTGCCAAAGCCTCTACAGCCTCATCCAGAATGTACTCCTTGCCGGCAGTACGCTCAACGATATGCTTTGGAGCCTTGCCCTTGCGGAAACCAGGGATGTTCACCTTGCCGGCTACTTTTTTGTATGCGGCATCATAAGCCTTATCCAGCTCTGCTGCTGGTACAGTAATTTCAAATTCAACCTGAGAATTCTCTAAATCTTTTACATTAACTTCCATTGTGTCAAATGACCTCCTGCATAATATTTGTTTAGGGACTGCCATATTAAAGCACAGCCTTCCCCATTTTTGACCATAGTACACCAAAACATAATACCATAAAAGCAAATTGAACACAAGCAATACTTTGCCAAATAAAATGACGCCA
>JAQUZO010000130.1 GCA_028691285.1 Anaerovibrio sp.
ACATTATTTGGTAATAAATTGCAATAAAAATGCAGGTTTATTCCATAGCAAATTCAGCTGCCCTGATACCGTGAAGAACCGTTGTATCGAAGACAGGCAGTGAGGAATCCTTTGCACCAACCAAAAGGCCGATTTCTGTACAGCCCAGAATGACACCCTGCGCACCGGCCAGTCTCAGGCGGTCAATGACAGCGGCAAATTTGCGGCGGGATTCCTCCTTCACCTCACCGCGGCACAGCTCATTGTAGATTACATCATTGACCATCTCCATATCAGCAGGCTCCGGCACAATTACCTGCAGGCCATTCTCTGCCAGGCGGTTTTTATAAAAATCCTGCGTCATGGTATATTTTGTCCCCAGCAGCGCAGCCCTGGTGATGTTCTTCTTCAGCAGAGCATCCGCTGCTGCATCCGCTATATGAAGTACCGGAATCTCAATCTGTGCCTGAATCTGCGGCACTACCTTATGCATGGTATTGGTACAGATAACGATGCAGTCTGCCCCTGCCTGCTGCAGCCTTGCCGCAGCACTGCCCAAAAGTACGCCGCATTTATCCCATTCGCCGCTGGACTGGCAGCGTTCAATCTCAGAAAAATCTACACTGTACAAAAGTATTTTCGCTGAATGAAGTCCGCCCAGTCTTTCCTTTACAGCTTCATTGATAATCTTGTAATAGGATGCCGTGCTCTCCCAGCTCATTCCGCCAATCAAACCCAAAGTTTTCATATTTTACCTGCCTCTTTTCCAGTCGGCTGCACACACTGATTCTGCAGCAGCATATAACACCCCGGAGCGATTTCCCCGTCAGCCTCAACAGTCAGCCGAATCCCCAGCTCCTTCTGCAGCCGCTGAAAGCAATCCGCAGCCTGCAGCTGCCTGACCGCTTCTGTGCTTAGCTGCAGCGTATAGCCCTCCGGGGCATGCTTTCTCCTTTCAGCCCGCCGTATCTCACGGCAAACCTTGATTGCAACAGCCTCCGGCGACAGCACCTTGCCGGAGCCGCTGCATACGGGACAATCTGTATAGAGAAGATTGTCGATATTGTGACGGGACTTCTTGCGGGTAATTTCCACCAGTCCCAGAGCAGTGATATCCACGACATTGGTTTTGGTACGGTCGAGCTGTGCCAGCTGCCGCATTTGCTGCAGCAGGGCCTTATTATGCTCATCCTTTTCCATATCGATGAAATCCACCAGAATGATGCCGCCAATATCCCGCAGCCTGAGCTGCCTCATGATTTCCGCAGCCGCCTCCTGATTGAGGACAAAGGCCGTTTCTGCCAAATTGAAATTTCCCACAAAGCTGCCGGTGTTTACATCAATCACCGTCATCGCCTCTGTTTTGTCAATGACCAGAAATCCCCCTGATTTCAGCTCCACATAGCGATTTGCCAGCCCCGCGGCTTCCTCTGCAATCCCATAATCAGCAAAAATATCATGGCCGCTGTAAAAGTGCAGCCGGTCTGCCCACTCAGGGGCAATTCCCATGAGCAAATCCTGCACCCTGTGGAATACCTGTTCATCATCAATGAGCATCTCCGTCACATTTTCATCAAATATATCCCTGACAATCCTGATGACCAGATCCACATCACGATATAACAGCCCGGTATTCTTGGTCAGCCTCATTTTAGCCTCCACAGACTGCCAGACCTTCACCAGATACCGTATATCCCGCTGAATATTTTTTTTGCTCTGTCCGATAGCTGCGGTGCGGATGATGATGCCCATTCCTTCCGGACAGGCTTCCTGCACAATATCATACAGCCTTCTGCGCTCTTCCTCCGAATCAATCCGATGCGAAGTGCCTATATAGGCAGACTTGGGCATCAGGACAACATTGCGTCCCGGGACAGTAAGATGTAGTGTAGCACGCGGCCCCTTGCTGCCAACCTCATCCTTGGTGATCTGTACCGGCAGAGCCTGGCCTATATGGATTTTTTTGCGTTCTCCGCCCGGCTCTCCCACCGCGGTTTTGCCGTCGCCAATATAGAGAAAGGCATTTTTGCTCTGCCCGATGTCCACGAAGGCCGCCTGCATCCCCGGCAGGACATTCTGTACTATTCCCTTGTAGATGTTCCCCACCAGATGATTGTGCTGCGGCCGCTCCAGCTCCAGGCCTACCAGCTCATCGCCGTCCTTAACAGCGATTCTCGTTTCCTCCGGCATCACATTGACGATAATAGCTCTCATAAAAAAACTCCCGAATTCAGAAATACACTGTCACACCAAATCAATCAGGGCTTTGCCCCTTCCCTTCATGGCAATACGCTTTATCAGCGCCCTGCCGATATCCACCGGCAGGTGATACTGTTCCTTAAGCAGGCCCAGGATCTCCCCCGGCTTGACACTGCCGCTTGGCGTAATGGCAATATCCATGTACAGCCTGAGCTGTCCGCCCGCCATCGAAAGCCTGACCGGCTGCAGCAGATACTGCTTGGTCTCAATCAGCCTGTCTGTTTTAGGCGTTACGCGATGCACCGTAGCTTCTGCCGCCTTATTATAAGCCTCCACTGCTTCAGCAGCCTCTTCCCAATCTCCCAGAAACGGCAGATAGAGCTCGTACTCAGCCTCCTCAACCTCTGCCATCAGAGCCTTGTGCTTTTTTCCCCTGCATGGCTGCGGTTCCCAAACCTGCTTGAGCCTGAGCAGCTTCACTCCCGGCGGCAAAGCCCTGCTGAGCTTTTCAAAAACCTCCGGCTGGCAAAGCGGCTTCGTCAGCTCAAAATCCATATATTCTGCTTCACTGACTACTCCCAGTGACAGCGCCGAAGCAAAAGCTATCTTGATGTGCGGGTTGAACCCCTCAGAATATGCCGCAGGCAGCTTAGCCCGACGAATAGCGCGTTCCATGACGCCTGCATAATCCAAATGGGAAATATAGCGGATTTCTTCCCCCTTGGTAATCTCAGCGCGATACTTATACATTTTCCCGCCTCCAATCTACAATCTCGGCATCAAGAGACGGACACACGCCGCAGGCAGAGCACCGGCCGCGGCGGCAGTCCTCTGTCAGCTCCCCCTGCAGAGCCTTTCGATACTCCCTCAGCAAAAAGTCTTTTGACACACCTGGGGTGGTATGCTCCCACGGCAGCTTTTCGCTTTCCTCACGGGAGCGCTCATTGTATAAATGCAGGTCAATGCCGCATTTCTCAAAGGCGGCCAGCCACACCTCATTTTTGAATAAATCATTCCAGCCGTCAAACTTGGCACCATCCTGCCAGGCCTGATAAATCACTCGGCTGAGCCTGCGGTCACCTCTGGCAATAGCGCCCTCCAGTACACTGACCCTGGCATCATGATAATTGAACTTGACTGCCCTTTCATTGATGCTACTTCTCAGCAGACGCTGACG